>NZ_CDWWEW010000070.1:0-16720 GCF_977966315.1 Frankia sp. CeRuru1 | reverse complement strand
CCCCTCACCCGTCCCCGACCGGACCAGGAGGGGCTGGCGGTGCGTGCCCGGGCCCGGCTGCTGGACTCGTCCGGTCATGTCGCCGTCATCGTGGATGACATCACCGAGTCGCGTCGGGTCGAGGCCGTCCGTCGGGACTTCGTGGCGAACATCAGCCACGAGCTCAAGACACCGGTCGGTGCGTTGCACGTCCTTGCCGAAGCGGTCGCCGCGGCCTGCGAGGACCCGGTGGCAGTCCGCCGGTTCGCCTCCCGGATGACCCACGAATCGGCCCGGCTCGCCCGTCTGGTTCAGGAGATCATCGATCTCTCCCGGCTGCAGGGCGCCGATCCGCTGCCCAACCTGCGGCCGATGCGGGCGTCCGCGGTGCTCACCGAGGCGGTCGACCGCACCCGGCTGGCAGCGCAGGCCCAGGCGATCTCGGTTGTGGTGATCGGCGACGATGACTTGCCGGTGTGCGGGGACGAGGGCCAGCTCGTGACCGCCGTCGCGAACCTGCTCGACAATGCGATCAGCTACTCGCCGCGTGGCACCCGGGTCGTGCTCGGGGTCCGGCGCAGCGGTGGGACCGTGGAGATCTCCGTCGCCGACGAGGGCATCGGGATCGCGGAGAAGGACCTGGAACGGGTCTTCGAACGCTTCTATCGGGCGGATCCGGCGCGATCCCGCGCGACCGGTGGGACCGGCCTGGGGCTCGCCATCGTCAAGCACATCGCGACCAATCACGGCGGCGTGGTCTCCGTGTGGAGCGCCGAGGGCGCGGGTTCCACCTTCACGCTCCGGCTGCCGCTGTTCACCGGCGACGATGACGATGCGATGACGGACGGCCCGGACGAAACCCGCGAGGATGACGGGGTGGATGGCTTCGACGTCGTCGGGGTCGGTGCCGACGCCCGCGGTCGGGGCGATGGTGAACATCATGGCGATGATGAACATCATGGCGATGATGAACTCGGTGGCGGTTCGTGAACGGTGAACGGTACTGGTCATGACCAGTGAACGCGGCGGGTCCACCCGTCCCATCGACAGTAACAGGAAGCGGTCCGGGTCGGCCGGTCCGTCCAACGTAACAAGGGGAGCGAACAGGTGACCCGGCTGCTCGTGGTCGAGGACGAGGAGTCCTTCTCCGACGCGTTGTCGTTCATGTTGGAACGGGAGGGCTTCGAGGTGGGAGTCGTCGCCGACGGCCCCAGCGCGCTGGCCGAGTTCGATCGGCGGGGGGCTGATCTTGTGCTGCTGGACCTCATGCTGCCGGGCCTGTCGGGCACGGAAGTGTGCCGAACCTTGCGAACCCGTTCCACTGTGCCGATCATCATGCTGACCGCTCGGGACAGCGAGATCGACAAGGTGCTCGGGCTGGAACTCGGAGCGGACGACTACGTCACGAAGCCGTTCTCCGCCCGGGAACTGGTGGCGCGGATCCGCGCGGTGCTGCGGCGGCGGTCGGAGAACGAGGAGGTGGGGGACGCGACGTTGGAGGCAGGCCCGGTCCGGATGGACGTTGAGCGCCATGTCGTCACCGTCGACGGGACCACGGTCACCCTGCCGCTCAAGGAGTTCGAGCTGTTGGAGATGTTCCTGCGCAACGCGGGCCGGGTGCTGACCCGGGGCCAACTGATCGACCGGGTCTGGGGGTCGGACTACGTCGGCGACACCAAGACCCTGGATGTCCACGTCAAACGACTGCGGACAAAGATCGAGCACGAACCCGGCAACCCGCGGCACCTGGTGACCGTTCGGGGACTGGGATACAAGTTCGAGCCGTGACCCCGGCGGTCGCGGCCGGAGGGAACGGTGAAGAGGTGCTCGGTGGCGTGTGTCCGGGTGCGTGGTTTCCGAAGATCGTGGCGCAGCCCGACGCCGCTGTCGCTCCGGGACGGCAGGCGGCCGCGGTGAGTCCGCTCCCGGCGGGTCCACATCCCGGTCCGATGCGTCTTGGTGTGATCGACATCGGCTCGAACACCGTCCACCTGCTTGTCGTGGACGCGCACCGGGGCGGCCAGCCACAGCCGGCCGCCAGCGTGCGCGTGCCGCTGCGGCTGGTGGAACTGCTCGACGCGGACGGGGCGCTGGACGCCGCCGGAGAGCGCGCCCTGACCTCCTGCATTCTGGACATGCGCCAGCAGGCCGACGCGCTCGGGGTCTACGATCTGGCGGCCTTCGCCACGTCGGCGTTGCGGGACGCCACCAACGGAGAGGCGGTCCTGCGCCGGGTGGGCGAGGCCACCGGGGTCGCCATCGGCGTCCTGCCCGGGGAGGAGGAGGCCAGGTTGACCTTCCTCGCCGTCCGCCGGTGGTTCGGCTGGAGCGCCGGCCGGTTGCTGGCGTTGGACATCGGCGGTGGTTCCCTGGAGATCGGCGCCGGCATGCACGAGGATCCCGAGGTGGTCGCATCCCTGCCGCTCGGCGCGAGCCGGCTGACCCGGGACTGGCTGGTCCCGAGCGACCCGCCCAAGCGGTCCGAGCTCAGCGAGCTGCGCCGTTATGTCCGGTCCCAGATCGCGCCGATCGTGGGCACGATCTACCCCCTGGGGGAGCACACGAGGGCGGTGGCGACGTCGAAGACCTTCCGGTCGCTGGCCCGGATCGCCGGTGCGGAGCCCTACAGCCGCGGTCCCTATACCCGCCGGGTGCTGCGCCGGGACGACCTCGCGGAGGTGACGGCCAAGGTGTGCCGGATGTCGGTCGAGGAACGCGCGGCGCTGCCGGGCGTCTCCGCCTCCCGGGCGGCCCAGCTGGTCGCGGGGGCGGTCGTCGCGGACGAGGCTCTCGGTCTGTTTGCCATCCACGAGGTGGAGATCTGCCCCTGGGCCCTGCGTGAAGGGGTGATCCTGCGCCGGCTGGACTGGCTCACCTCATCCTGACGCCGGAGCGATGAATTCCCTTTACCCAGCAGAGGGTGACATGGGAGTTGCAGAAAGTGCTTTCGAGGTGCGTAATTGCCTGATGTGGCCGTTGTCACGGGCGATAGGGGGGTTCCAACCGTCATCCCGCGGATGTCTGTGCGGGCGGGCCCGCGGAGATGGCCTAGCCTGGGAGAGAGGTCGGTCATGACGGCCAACCCCCGGCTCGCGCGGCAGGGAGACGGATTGCAGGCATGGCGTGACGACGCGCGGTCGGTGGCGCCGACCGCGATGGCTCCCGCCCCGATCTCGTCCGGCAGGGCCGCGGGCGGTCCGGGGCCCGGCGGCGGCTGCGGTGGTGGCGGTGGCTCCTCGCCCGTTGTCCCGCGCGGAGCGCCCGAGCTGGTCACGACCGCTCCGGGTGCCCGCGTAGCGCTCTCCACGGCTTCGACCTATCCCGAGTCCACCGCCTCGGCCTTCGAGATGGCGGCGCGGCTGGGGTATGACGGGGTCGAGATTATGGTCTGGACCGATCCGGTCAGCCAGGATCCGCAGGCGCTGAAGCGGCTGATGGACTATCACGGCATCCCGATTCTGGCCATTCACGCGCCGTGCCTGCTGCTCACCCAGCGGGTCTGGGGTACGGATCCATGGGCGAAGCTGGTGCGGGCCCGTACCGCGGCTGAGACGCTCGGCGCGTCGACGGTCGTCGTCCACCCTCCGTTTCGCTGGCAGCGGGACTATGCCCGCGAGTTTGTGACGGGCATCGAGCGGATGGCCGGCGAGACCGACATCCGCTTCGCGGTGGAGAACATGTTCCCGCTGCGGGCGCGGGGGCGGGAGGTCTCCGCCTATGCCCCGGACTGGTCCCCGGTCGAGGATGACTACGCGCATGTCACCCTCGACCTGTCGCACACGAGTGTGTCCCGCTCGGACCCGCTCGAGATGGCCGAGCTTCTCGGCGAGCGGCTGGTCCACGTGCACATGGCCGATGGTCTGGGCTCGGCCAAAGACGAACATCTCGTCCCCGGTCGTGGCACGCAGCCCTGTGCCGAGCTGCTCGAACTGCTGGCCGCTGGCGGTTTCGCCGGCACCGTGGTGGTCGAGATCAACACCAGGCGGGCCGAGTCGCGCGCCCAGCGCGAGGCCGAACTCGCCGAGGCGCTGGCGTTCACCCGTCTGCACTTCGCCGCACCGTCCGCCGCAGGACTCCGTTCCACCTACGGCTGATCCACCGATAGCTGATCCACCGACAGCTGACCCGCGTCCGGGGCTGACACCGTTCCCGTGGATCGCCGCTATGGTCGAGTGCCACCATGGCGGAGTGTCCGTCCCTTCTGGTCGTACCCCCACCGGCTCGCTGTTCGACCCGTTGGCGGATGCCTACGCCGCGGCCAGGCCGAGTTATCCCGACCACATCTTCCGTGACGTCGAGCGGTTCCTCGGGCGGCCGCTGCGCGGCGCGGACGTGCTTGACGTCGGCGCCGGGACCGGCATCGCCACGCGCCTGCTGATCGGCCGGGGCGCGCGGGTGGTACCGGTGGAACCCGGGCCGAACATGCTGGCGCGGTTGCGCGAGCGGAGCCCCGGACTGCCCACGGTGTGCGGGGACGGGGAGGCGTTGCCCTTCCGGAACCAGGTTGCCGACCTGGTCTGCTATGCCCAGGCATGGCACTGGGTACATGTGCCGACCGCCGCGGCCGAGGCCGCCCGCGTGCTGCGGCCCGGCGGAGCCCTCGCCGTGTGGTGGAACGACGTCGACGCCGAGGAGTACCGGTGGTGGCAGCGCCAGCAGGAACGGCTCGAGCGGATGAACCCCGGATATCACCGCGGGTACCGTGCGCGGCCGTTCGCCGACGAGCTGCGGTGGACCGGCCACTTCAGTGAGGTCGTCACTCTGACCGGCCGATGGCGGCGCCGGATTAACATCGATGACTACCTCACGTGGCAGCGGTCGAAGTCCTACGTCGCGGCCATCGGCGATCGCCTCGGCGATTTCCTCGACGCGGAGCGTCGCACGATGCTGCGCGCCTTTCCTGACGGTGTCGTCGTCGAGCCGTTTCGTACGCTCCTGGTGATTGCCCGGGTTCCCGAGTAGCGCGCGGGAGAGACGGCGTGGGCGCCTCTGCCGCGGCTCTCCCAGCCGGCGATCTCCCCCCTTTTCTCTGACGCACCGTGACGCCATGGTTCGGCCGATGTGTCTTCGTAATGAACCGTGCGCACAGCGTCGCTTTTTTTTGGTGTGACGTTGTTTTGTGGCCACTGGTACCCGTCTCGCCCTGAATTTTCCGATCCGTTAGTCTTGCGTCATTCGCACAGTGGTGTCTGACTTCGCTGGCGTAGCGGAGTGATACGGGTACCCGCGTCCGGGCCATTGGTCCGACCGGAGGCGTGGTTCGGGAGCGACTCACGCTCGGGTCACCGCGGCACCGTGCGGTCACCCTGAGTGTCGGGCGTCGGTGCCGGGACTGCCGGCGCCCGCTGGAGGAGGCGACGGTCATCATGCGGCTTGCTCCGCAGCAGACTGAGGCGACAAGGATAAAGCGCGACGGCACCCCGGCCGGCTGGGAGCCGCCGGCCGGACCCTCCGTGCCGGCCGGGCCGGCCGAGCCCTCGGCGGCTGCCGCCGCGGCGAAGTTCGCGTACAACCCGGCGCTGGACGGGTTGCGGATCGTCTGTATCTACACCATCCTCGCCGGCCACATGGGCGCGATCCATGCCAGCAACGTCGCCGTCGACGTCTTCTTCGTGCTGAGTGGATTTCTTATCACCGCGCTCCTGCTGACCGAACACAGCCGGACCGGGACGATCTCGGTGAGTCGATTCTTGGTGCGCCGGGCCTACCGGCTGATGCCCGCGATGTGGGTGTACCTGCTCGTCGGGCTCGTGGTGACAGTGGCATTCAAATGGAACGACATCCCCTTCCGGGACGACTACATCGGGAGTGCGCTCTCCGCCTTCTTCAATGTCAACAACTGGTACAAGGTCCTACATCCTGCCGCCGGTGGGCGATGGTTGGCCCACGTGTGGTCCTTGTCCCTGGAGGAGCAGTTCTATCTCCTGTGGCCGGGGCTGTTCCTGATTGTCAGCCGCTCGGACCGGTTCCGGGCGCACCTGCTGAAGATACTTCTCGCCATGATCGCCTTCGCGGCGGTCTGGACCTGGACCGTGGCCGTCGGCGGCGCCCCGCACTCGCGGGTGTACCTCGCGCTGGACACGCACGTCACCCCGCTGCTGATCGGCTGTCTGCTGGCGGTCTGGCGTGACACCCGCCTGCGCGCCCTCGTCGCAGAGGAGCCGGGCCTGACCGCGCCGCGCCGCCGCCGGCACGCCCAGCAGATCGGCACGATGACCCCTGTCACGGCGGCGACGGTCGAGCGTTGGCGGGCGGGCCGTCGGATCGCCGATTTCGGCCTCGTCGCGGGGATCGGATTGATCTTCTTCGCCTTCCTTGGGCCGGACAAGGACGGTTATGACGCCAACTGGCTCGACCATGCCGCCTACCTGCCCAGCGCCCTGCTCGGTGCCGTGGTCATTCTGGGCGCCGACCTGCGTCGCGACGCCTGCTGGGTTCGCCTGCTGGGTGGTCCGCGGATGACCTTCCTCGGAAAGATCACTTTCAGTATCTACCTCTGGCACTATCCGGTGATCTCGGCTGCGAACGGGCAGCTGGTGCCCCGGATCGGGCTGTGGCCGTCGGTCGTCGTGGCGGCGGCGGTCAGCACGTTCATCGCGTACTTCTCGAACCGGTTCGTGGAGAAGCCCGCGCAGCGTGCCCGACCCCCGTGGGCCGACACCCCCCGTGGGCCCGCGCCGGCCGCGATCGGTCAGTCTGATCGGCTGGATCGCGACCGGCCCGGCGATCCGCCCGGGGCCCGGTCGCAGGGCGGCTGGTCGGACGGTAACCGGTCGGACGACGGTGGCTGGTCGTCGTACGAGGTCGGGTCCGATCAACCGGCGGCTGGCCCGGCCGATGCCGATGAATGGATCGATGAGGGCTACGCCCGTCCTTGGCCGGGGTATGGGTACGGACTCACCGAGACCGCCGACCTGTCGTGGGCGGTGCGAGGCCGGCAGAACGGCGGCGAGGAGGCGCAGCGGCCGGCGGCCACGGACCGCCCATACACCGCCGAAAATAATCTACGATCCTCGATCCGTCGCCGGCCGGCAAGGTGAACGTCACGAGCCCTGGACGCGACACGAGCTCTGGACGGGTCACGAACCCGGCCACTGGGGTGGCCACGAACGCCGGCTCGAGTACGACGGGCGACGCGGAGCCGATCGCCAGTCGGGCTACGGCTGATAGCCCGCGCACGACGGTGGGCCGGGATCCGCGTTCCGCTGGCCGCCCGAGGGCGCCGTAACCTCCAGACCGGGGTAGAAGCGGGTGGAAGGGAAGGATGGTCATGATCGTTACGGTCATGGGGGCGGGACGGCTCGGCGGGGCGATGCTGTCGGGGCTGCTGCGGTCCGGACATGCCGCTCAGGACATCGTCGTGGCCGAACGTGATGCCGACCGAGCTGGTGAGATCGTGGCGAGTCACGGCGTCGAGGTGCAGGCGCCGGCGGTGGCCGCCGCCAAGGCGGATGTTCTGATCATCGCGGTGAAGCCCCAGGACGTCGGGACCCTGCTGGCCGAGATCGGGTCGGTTGTGGCGAACGGGACGCTCGTGGTGTCGTTGGCGGCGGGCATCACCACTGATCTTCTCGAGGAGCGGCTACCTTCGCTTCCCCCAGTAGTCCGGGTGATGACGAACACCCCGCTGCTCGTCGGGGAGGCGATGTCGGCGATCTGCGGGGGCCGCTACGCCGAGGAGGAGCACCTTGCCACGGCAGAGGCCCTGCTGACGCCGGTCGGCAGGGTGACGCGGGTGGCGGAGTCCCAGCTCGACGCGGTGACGGCCCTGTCCGGTAGCGGACCGGCGTACTTCTTCTACCTTGTCGATGCGATGATCGAGGCGGGTGTGCTCCTCGGGCTGCCCCGGACCCTGGCCGCGGAACTCATGACCCAAACCGCTCTGGGCTCGGCGCGGATGCTGCGCGAGAGCGGCGAGCATCCGGCGCTGTTGCGGGAGGCCGTCACCTCGCCGGCCGGGACCACGATCGCGGCGCTGCGGGAGCTGGACCGTCGCGGTGTGCGCGCGGCGCTCATGGACGCCCTGGAGGCGGCGAGCAGTCGGTCGCGGGAACTCGGCCGTGGTTGAGAGCACCCGGGTACCGGGGTACCGGGGTACCGGAGCACCTGGGTACCGGAGCACCTGGGTACCGGAGTGCCTGGGCTCCGATGGTTGCCCGCCGTGGCGGGTAGGCTCGCCCGGTAACTTCCTCAACATAGATCGGTCGGGTACGTGGGTTCTGTCATCAAGAAGCGTCGTAAGCGGATGGCCAAGAAGAAGCACCGCAAGTTGCTGAAGCGGACGCGCGTTCAGCGCCGCAACAAGAAGTAGGCCGCTGACAGGAAGTCAGGCCGCTGACAGGAAGTAGGTAGCGCACCAGTACGCGGGTCGCCCACCGGGGGGTGGGGCGTACTCGGGAGTCCGGTCGCACCTGGAGGTAGTCGGCCGATCCGCGGTCCCCAGCGTCCGGCGTCCACCTCGCACGCCACGAGTTCGTACCGCCATGTCGTCTCGTAGCATGTGGCTTTGCGTGCTGTAACTGTTACCGTGTGGCAGACTGTTTCCCTCGGGTGGCAGCGTGGCCGGCCCGCAGCCAGGGAGACGGCATGACGGGATCGTGGATCAATTTCCTGTCCGACTACGGCGTCGACGATGCCTCTGTAGGGGTGTGTCACGGGGTTATCGCGCGGCACGCCCCGTCGGCGCGCGTCCTCGACGTCTGCCACGCCATCGCGCCGCAGGACGTCGGGCATGCGGCCGTCACCCTGGTCGGCGCGATCGGTTATCTTCCGATAGGGGTTCATCTCGTCGTCGTGGAGCGGCTCGATGCCGACGGTTACACCCGTGGCGTGGCGATCCGGAGCACGGACGGCTCGGCCTTCGTCTGCCCGGACAACGGCGTGGCGTCGCTGGCCTGGGAGGCGCTCGGTGGCGTCGCCGCGGTGCACGAGATCTCCAACCGGGAGCTGTGGCTGCCGCTGCCCACCGCGGTGTTCCGGGGACGGGACGTCTATGCGCCGGTCGCGGCCCGGCTTGCTGCCGGACTCGCCCTCACCGACGTCGGCCCCCGGCTCGACCCCGGCACGCTCACGCGTTTCCAGCCGCGGGCGTGCAGCGTCGACGACGACCATGTGCACGGCGAGGTCGTGTCCGTCGACCACTTCGGCAACCTCTCGCTCAACATGACCCGGGCCGAGTTGGAGGCCGCTGGCATTCTGTTGGGAGATCTGGTCGAGGTCCGCGCCGGCAACCGCGTCATGCGGCTCACGTTCACGTATACCTACGGCGATGTGCCTCGCGGTGGAGTTACCCTGTGCGAGGATGCGTTGCGTCGGGTGATGATCGCGGTAAACTGTGGGCGAGCGGCCGACCTGCTGCGGCTGCGGCGCCAGGACGCGGTCGTCGTGGCACAACTGCCGAGGAGCCCGTCACCGGGACGCTCCATCCGGGATCTCCCGCTGCCGGCCCAGCGGTGATGCCGGCATCACCGCTGGGCCGGCAGCGGCGGCAGCGGCACCGGGCCTGGCCGGCGTCGATCCTCCTCCGGCTTGGACGGGTTATTTTTTCCCCGCTCTTCGTAGTCGATGTGCGCGGCTGGCCTTACGCTGCGCAGTGAGCGGTCGAGGGATGGGCGTACGATGAGCCCACGATCGGACCGCGTGAACCTTCCTCGGCCGGACATCGTGGCCTTCGGCCCCGGGGAACGGTGGCGTGCTCCGGTCGGCCTGGTTCGGGCTGCCCGGCCGCCCGGCCATCCGGTCCGGGTGCCGGACTGGACCATGCGGGCGTTGCGGGAGACTGCCATGAGACCACGCCGTGTGTTGGTGACCGGTGTAGCGCGGCCGTTGGGGGCGCAGGTGGCGATGGCGCTCGCGGCTGACCCGGGGGTCGAAGCCGTTGTCGGGGTCGATACCACTGCTCCCACCAGCGACCTCGGGCGGACCCAGTTCGTGCGCGCGGACATCCGGCATCCGTTGATCGCAAAGGTGATTTCTACCACGGAGATTGATGCGGTGCTGCACCTGAACGTGATCGCCACGCCGCTCGGTGCGGGTGGACGGACCGCGATGAAGGAAATCAACGTCATCGGCACGATGCAGCTGCTGGCCGCGTGTCAGAAGGCGCCCAGTGTCACCAAGCTGGTAGTGAAGTCCACGACGTCGATCTACGGGTCGTCCGCTCGCGACCCTGCGCTGTTTACGGAGGACACCGAGCCGCGCGCCCTGCCCACCGGTGGCTATGCCAAGGACGCCGTCGAGGTCGAGGGTTACGTGCGTGGATTCAGCCGGCGACGTCCCGACATCGCGGTAACCGTGCTGCGGTTCACCAACATCCTCGGTCCGCAGATCGACAGCCCGCTCGCGCGCTATCTGGACCTTCCGCTGGTTCCCACGGTCCTTGGCTTCGACCCCCGCATCCAGCTGTTGCACTCCGATGACGCGCTGGCCGTGCTGATGCGCGCGACCCGCGGCGCCCACCCGGGGACGTTCAACGTGGCCGGGGACGGTGTGCTCCTGCTTTCGCAGGCGATCCGCCGAGCGGGTCGGCCGTTCACGCCGGTGCCGTTCCCCATGATCGGGATGTTGGGCGGGGTCGCCCGGCGGCTGCGGCTCGTCGACTTCTCCGCTGAGCAGCTCGACTTTCTCGCGCACGGCCGGGCCGTGGACACGACCCGACTGAAGGAGATCTTCGGTTACCGGCCCCGGTACTCGACGGTGGAGACCTTCGACAGTTTCGTCCGCCAGCGCGGGCTCCGGTTCACCATCGACCACGATCTGATCTCCCGGGCCGAGCACAGGATGCTCGACTCGCTGGCCCGACGCCGGTTGGTGGGAACACGGTGATGGGGGGCGGTTGCGGCCCGCCAGATGCGGGATCGGACAAGGGGGAGGCGGAACACGTGATGGAAGGTGACGAATCCCGGGGTGAAGCGCAGATCATGCCTTGGAAATCCGCCGCGGCCGACCCGGCTTCCCACGACCCGGCTTCCCACGACCCGGCTTCCCACGACCCGGCTTTTCTCGACGGGGTTTCCCCCGGCGCGGTCTTCCTCGGTCCAGCCGCCGCGGCCGCCGCATCCCCTCGCTCCTCGCTCAACGGTGCCGAGGCGACGCTGACCGACAGCCGGTCGGCGGCGGGTGGGCCGTCCGACCCGACGACGGGTCCCACCGCCGGTGCCGGGCCCGACGGCGGTGCCGGGACGGACGGTGCGCCACCGCCGGTGGCCGAACCCGGTGATCTGGAGACGGCCCTCGCGGGATCGCTGGCCTTTCTGCGGCGGCGCATCACCGGCGACTACGTCGTCGACGAGCACGGGTTTGACCCGGACCTCACCGAACACGTCGTCGCTCCGCTGCTGCGGCCGATCTACCGGGACTACTTCCGGGTCGAGACCCGGGGGCTGGAGAACATCCCGGACACGGGTGGCGCTCTGGTGGTGGCCAATCACTCGGGCACCCTGCCAATGGACGCGCTGATGATGGCTGTGGCCATCCTCGATCATCATCCGGCCCATCGCCACCTGCGCATGCTCGCCGCCGACCTGGTGTTCGCGGTGCCGTTCCTGGCCCCGCTGGCTCGTAAGATCGGCAACACCCTGGCGTGTCAGGCTGACGCGGAACACCTGCTGAATACCGGGCACCTTGTCGGGGTCTGGCCGGAGGGCTTCAAGGGCGTCGGCAAGCCGTTCAGTGAGCGGTACAAGTTGCAGCGGTTCGGGCGCGGAGGGTTCGTCTCGGCCGCGTTGCGGACGGGTGCGCCGATCATTCCGTGCACGATCGTCGGAGCCGAAGAAATCTATCCTATGATCGGCAACGCGAGGTCGCTCGCTCGCCTGCTCGGGCTGCCCTACCTGCCGATTACACCGACCTTCCCGTGGCTCGGCCTGCTGGGGTTCATCCCGCTTCCATCCAAATGGATCATCGAGTTCGGGGAGCCGGTCCCGACGAAGACGTACACCGCTGAGGCGGCGGACGACCCGATGCTGGTGTTCGAGCTCACCGACCGCATCCGGGAGACCATCCAGCATACGCTGTACAGCCTGCTGATGCAGCGCCGCTCGGTGTTCTTCTAGGTTCTTTCCCGGCACCGAAGGTGCTCTAGGCGCCCGCGGCCCGGCGCCGCAACGCCATGCCGGCGGCGACCCCGCCGGCGAGCGCGCCCACCCCGGCTGCCGTCGGAATGCCGATCTTGGCTGCCTTGCGGGCCGTGCGAAAGTCCTTGATCGGCCATTCGCGTTCCCGGGCCACGGTCTTCAGGTCCGGATCCGGGTTGATCGCGACCGGGTGGCCCACCAGGGAGAGCATGGGCAGATCGTTGATCGAGTCCGAGTAGGCCCAGCACCGGGACAGGTCCAGACCCTCCCGCTCGGCGAGCGCCTGCACGGCCTCGGCCTTCGCCTGGCCGTGCAGCAGACCGCCGACCAGGTGGCCGGTGTAGGTGCCCTCGGCGGAGACCTCGCTGACCGTGCCGAGGGCGCCGGTGAGGTTCAGTCGCCGGGCGATGACCGAGGCGAGCTCGACCGGGGTGGCCGTGACCAGCCACACTCGCTGGCCCGCGTCAAGGTGCTGCTGGGCGAGCGCGTGCGTGCCCGAGTAGATCTGCTCGGCCATCCGCTCGTCGTAGATCTCCTCGCCGTAACGGACGATCTCGGCCACCGTGCGCCCGGCGACGAAGGCGAGCGCGGTCTCCCGAGCGTCCCGGATGCCGTTCGGGTCCTCGAGCCCACGCAGCCGGTAGGTGATGTGCTGCCAGCCGAACCGGATCAGGTCACGCGAGTTGAAGAAGTCCCGGGCGGCCAGGCCGCGGGCGAAGTAGAAGATCGAGGCGCCCGCCATCATGGTGTTGTCCACGTCGAAGAACGCGGCCGCCGACTCGTCCAGCGGAGCCCGCGGAACCTCCTCGGCCGCGACCTTCAAGGCGGCGATCGCGGCGGCCTCGGCGGCCTGCCTCGTCGTGGCCAGGTCCCTGCGTCGTCGCACCCTCATCGTCAACTCTCCATGTTGTCCGGGGCGGAGCAAGGGCTCGGCTCGGGAAATGACCGGGGCCGCCGCCCACCCCTCGTCGCCACCTCCGCGCGCCGCGATCCACGCCATGGTTCGCCGGCACGCCGTCAGAGTACGGTGCGGTACGACTTCGCGGCGGCCGCCGCTCGAACGTGACGGCGCGAAAGTGCCGATGGAAAACGACCGGGCCGCGGTTGCGACGTGATCTGGGATATCGCTCACGGCGAGGGGCCCGGAGGCCAGGCCGTGTCTGTTGCGGGAAGGGCGCGGGCAAGTGTACGAATTGCTCTGAATTGCAAGGATTTGACCGCCCCCTCATTACGGCCCATGGCCAGCGCGGTCTCGCGGACCGACAGCCCTTCGAGGAACCGGAGCGCGACGCACTCCTGCTGGTCCGGGCGCAGCTCGCGGACGGCGTCGAGCAGCTCGCGGCGGGTCAGCACGGCCAGGATCGACTCTTCGGGGCTCGGTACCGTCAGCGCCGTGGCCCGGTGCTCGGCTGCGGCGAGGATGTCCGCCGTCGGGATCTCGAACCGGCACCGCGCCGAGCGGGCCTGATCGACCAGCAGGTTGCGAGCGATGGTGATGAACCAGGCACCGATGTCCCGCCCCTGCCACCGGAACGTGCCGATTGAGCGGAAGGCACGCAGGAAGGTCTCGCTGACGATGTCCTCGGCGGCCACCGGATCCCCGCCCAGCCGGTACAGCGCGTATCGGAACACGAGGTCGGCGTACCGGTCGTAGAGCAGCCCGAAGGCGTCGACGTCACCTCGCCGGGCCCGGGAGACGAGCGCCGTCCGGTCGTCGTCGGCCGGATCGCCCGGAGGGTCTCCGACCCGCTCGCGGTCCTCCCTGGCGCCCACCGGGGACATCGCATCCTGCCGGTGGAGGGGGCCGGGATGCCGGGCGGATCCCACGGGCCAGGCCGCCACCGTCGTCGTGGCCGCCGCCGGGTCCGTCCCCGCCGCGCGGCTCGGCCCGGCCGGCACCGTGGATCCCGACGCCGTGGGGGCGGTTGGCCGTCCGGTCCCGGACAGCCGGGGTAGGAGGGCGCGGATCCCGTCCCTCCTGAGGAGCGGGAGGAGCGGGAGGAGCGGGACCGACGGTCCCCGCGCTGCATCCAGGCCGCGGCGCGGGGCGACGAGGCCGGCGGCGAGGTCGGCGAGCGTGCATTCGGTCACAGCCCGGGCTCCGGAGGGTGCGGTCGCGGCAAGGCGGGCCGGGAGGCCCGGCGCACATGGTTCCGTTAGTAGCTGAGTGTAGCCGGAGGAGGGGCCGCGGAAAGTCGGAGATCGTCCGGGTGCAGGCAGGGGCGTCTCCCGGCGAGGCCCGGACCGGACCGCACGTCGGGGTCGGGCCCCTGAGCGGACCTCGGTCCCGCTCGAGCGGTTCGGGAAGCCACTCGGCAGCGACCGGGATCGCGCCTACCATCGTGGAATGGACGACGGGTTGGAACGGGCGGATTCCGGCCACGACGGTGTGCGTATCACACTGCTCACTCGGACGGGATGTCATCTGTGCGATACCGCGCGGGCGGCGGTCGGCCGGGTCGCCGAGCAGGAGCAGGTCGGGTGGCGGGAGGCCAATGTCGACGCCGATCCCCAGCTTGCCGACGCCTACGGCGACCGGGTGCCGGTCATCCTGCTCGACGGCCGGGAACACGGTTACTGGCGGGTGGAGGAGGACCGGCTGCGGCGGGCGCTCGCCGGCGGCCGGTGGGCGCTGCGCCCCGCCGAGGGCGGTCGCTGATCAGGGGGCCGGTTCTCCTCAGCACTTCGTGAATCCCTTCACGAAGTCGTACACTGCCCGAGGACAGCCGACTTGTGGCGCCGACTACCGTACGCCGGGACTACCGCACGCCGGGTGTCGGCGGGGCCACGGATTCGGGCCCATAGCTCCGGGCGTAACCGCGCGCCTAGAGATCGGAGCCGCGGATGAGTCAGCCACGGCGTCGCCCGGCGGTGATCCGGCGACGCACACGTAGTGACGCGGCTTCCAGGCGTTCCTCCGAGGTCCCGGAGGCGACGGTCGCGCGGCTTCCGCTCTACCTCCGCGTGCTGGCGACACTCGCGGAAAGCGGGGTTCACACTGTGTCTTCGGACACGCTCGCGGCCGCCGCCGGAGTCACTCCGGCCAAGGTCCGCAAGGATCTGTCCCATCTCGGTTCCTACGGCACGCGGGGCGTCGGCTACGAGGTGGATGTCCTGCTCGACTGCATCGCCGCGAAACTGGGCCTCACCGAGGACAGAGCGGTCGTGCTGGTGGGAGTCGGCAACCTCGGCCACGCCCTGGCGGGTTACGGCGGCTTTTATGCCAGGGGCTTTCGGATTGTGGCCCTGGTCGACGCGGATCCCGAGCGGGTCGGCGAGCGGGTCGGTGAGGTTGTCGTCAGTCCCGTCGACGATCTCGAACAGGTGATCGTCCAGGGTCAGGTCACGATTGGGATGATCTGCACGCCGGCCGCCGCGGCGCAGGGGGTGTGTGACCGTCTGGTCGCTGCCGGGGTCACCAGCATTCTCAACTTCGCTCCCACGGTGCTTTCGGTACCCGACGGTGTGGACGTGCGTAAAGTCGACCTCGCCGTGGAACTGCAGATCCTCTCGTTCCATGAAGCACGCAAACATCCGTCGCCGGCACGGGACACATCACCGAGACGGGGCGCGAGATCCACACCGGGCGCCGGCTCCGGGCGTGACGCCGTGCCGGCGCGCCGGGCGCGCTCGGCGCGGCGGGCGCCCTCGGCACGCGAGGCGGTGCCAGGCGGCGACGACGTCCTCGCCGCGCGGGGGGTGACGGGCCTGGACGGGGTGACGGGCCTGGACGGGGTGACGAGCGCGGACGGGACGGAGCCCTCCGCGGACAGGCTGGAGACCGATGCGGATGAGGTCGTGCGGGTGACTCGGCAAGTAGGCGTGACTCGTCCGGCGGGGGCAGCTCGTCCGGCCGGGATGGCTCGGGACGGTCGGCCGACCCGGGATGATCGGGAGGGGGAACCGGGTGCGGCGCGCTTGGAGCACACCCCGGAGCCTGGATCGCCGACCCACAGGACGCCGCCGACGCGCGGGACGCTGCCGGCCGCGGGAGCGCTGATGGCCGGAGGTGAGGCGTCGTGAGCCTCCTGGTGGTCGGGCTCAACCACCAGACCGCGCCCACGTCGTTGCTCGAACGCACCTCGGTCTCGGCCGAGGAGGTCCCGAAGGTCCTGCACGATCTGGCCGAGGGCACCCACGTCAGCGAGGCGGTGGTGCTCTCGACGTGTAACCGCATCGAGATCTATGCCGAGGTCGAGACCTTCCACGGCGGAGTCGCCGACATCTCCGACCAGCTCAGCCGGATCTGTGGGATCGACCTCGGTAATCTCGCCGGCCACCTGTACGTCCACCACGAGGCGCGGGCCATCGGGCACCTGTTCTCGGTGGTGTGCGGCCTGGACTCCATGCTCGTCGGGGAGAGCCAGATCCTCGGTCAGGTACGCACGGCCTTCCGGGCCGGTCAGGCCGCCGGGGTGGCGGGCAGCGCGCTGTCCGGCCTGTTCCAGGCCGCGCTGCGGGTCGGCAAGCGGGCCCACTCCGAGACGTCCATCGATGCCGCTGGCGCATCCATCGTCTCGGTGGGTGTCCGGCTGGCCGCCTCCGGTCTGGGCCTCCACAGCGAGGTTCCGGCCGTGCCGGTGGCGCCGCCGGGCGGGCGGGCGCTGGACGGGGGAGGAGCCGCGGCCGAGGGACCGCGGCACGCCGTGACGTCCGAACCCCCGCCG
>NZ_CDWWEW010000069.1:0-16770 GCF_977966315.1 Frankia sp. CeRuru1 | reverse complement strand
GGCCTCCGCCGGGGGCGGGGCGCTGGGGCAACTCTTCGAACAGGCGCAGAAGATGCAGGCCGCGATCCTCGCCACCCAGGAGGACCTCGCCACCGCCCGGGTGGACGGGACGGCCGGCGGCGGCTTGGTCCGCGCCACCGTCAACGGCGGCGGGGAACTAGTCAATCTGACGATCAGCCCCGAGGCGGTCGACCCTGAGGACACCGAGACGCTCGCGGATCTGATCCTCGCGGCGGTCCGTGACGCGACCACGAACGCCCACAAGCTCGTCGCCGACCGGATGGGCGCGATCACCGGTGGCCTCGGCGCGGGCGGCCCGGCAGGTCCGGGCGGCGCCGGCGGCCTCGGCGGACTCGGCAGCCTGCTGTCCGGTGGCGGCCTCGGAGGCCCCCTTCCGGGCGGTCCGGGCCTTCCCGGGCTCGACTGACAACCGGCGGCACCGGTGTACGAGGGCATCGTCCAGGATCTGATCGACGAGCTCGGGCGGCTGCCCGGCATCGGTCCCAAAAGTGCCCAGCGGATCGCGTTTCATCTGCTGGCCGCCGACCCCGTGGACGTCCGCAGGCTGGCCACCGCCCTGACCGAGGTCAAGGAGAAGGTCCAGTTCTGTCGGAGCTGCTTCAACGTGGCGCAGTCGGAACTGTGTCGGATCTGCGCCGATCCCCGCCGCGATCCGAGCTCGATCTGTGTGGTCGAGGAACCCAAGGACGTCGTGGCGATCGAACGCACCCGCGAGTTCCGGGGGCGGTACCACGTGCTCGGGGGCGCGATCAATCCCATCGGCGGTGTCGGTCCCGACGACCTGCACATCCGGGAGCTCGTCGCCCGCCTGGCGGACGGCACGGTGACCGAACTGATCCTCGCCACCGATCCGAATACCGAGGGTGAGGTCACCGCGTCCTACCTGGCCCGGCAGATCGCTCCGATGGGCCTGAAGGTCACCCGCCTCGCCAGCGGCCTGCCCATGGGCGGTGACCTCGAATGGGCGGACGAAGTGACCCTGGGACGCGCCTTCGAGGGACGCCGCGTCGTCAGCGCCTGACACCCCGGCCTGCTGTCACCGGTCCCGCCCCGAAGCCACCCCGGCTCCGCTGGCCCGCCGCCGGTCCCGCGTCGGGTTCGCCGGGGCCGCTGCGGCCGCTAGAACCCCAGGATGGGGGCGTAGGCCGAGCTGGGAATCGAGGCCAGGGTCAGCAGGACCACGCTGACGTCAAGATGGTCGGCCTCGGCGCTGAACACGGCGTGTAATCCTCTGGTGCGGTAGATCCGTACCTCGGGATCCCGGACGACCTGTACTCCGAAGACATTCGTCGCCCGTATCCACCAGACCCGCCCGGCCGCCCGGACCCTGACCTGACGGGCGTCCCGACGCAGCCCGGTCGTGAGCCGGGCGAGTCGGGTGGCCGGCAGGCGGGGCTGATCCAGATAGCCGATGATGTCACGGTCGGAGCCATGCACCACCAGCCGGACCGGCCGAGCCGCCGAACCCGGCTCGACGAGGTCGGCCTCCGCCGAGATCTCCCGGTCCCGCGGATACATCTCGGCCGCCCAGATCCCCTCGCCGTGCAGGACCCGTTTACCCTGCGGGCCAGCCCCGGGACGGCCGCGGGGCACCATGCCGCCGATGATCCGCCCGGCCCCTTCCAGCCGCCACGCGACGGAGACGACCAGCCCCGACGGCACCGGCGTGGCCAGGTCGCAGACGGCTGGTGGGTGGCATATGCGTAGATCACGGACGCGCCTATCCATCCACACCGCTCAGGTCTCCGGCGCCGCGACGCCCCGGACCCACGCCGCCGCGGTACCCCGGACCGCCCGGCGAACCGCCGTCCTCACCGGAGGACATCCCGGTAGCTTCTCGCACCCACGCCACCCAAACCTCAAAATTGATCACTCTAAGTTATCTCCCTTACGATACAGCAACCCTTCATCCATGGATTGCCGCCGAGTCGCTCCGCTACGCGGCCAGATGCTACGAGGCGCACCGATCTACCCATGATGCGCATTCGCCCGAGCATCTGCGCGGGCATCCGATGAATTCGTCGGCTCGCGCGTCGGCGTGGGAATCGGCCGGAGCATCGACGAACGCATCGAGACGGGCGGCAGCAAGAGCATTCAGAGAAGGTGGGACGGCGTCCGCGCGCACCTTCGCGCGAGCATCGGACGCCCGGATCCGATCCCGGGAGCGGTGGTACCCGCGCCCCCCAAACACGGAGACCACCAGGCGACCACTGATGGTGATCACCGGAAGGCTCCACCATCACCCCGCGGTACGCATCCTCCAACCGGGACGTCAGGGTAGGAGGTACCCGGCGAACGCTCTGCCGTCCGTCTGCCACCAGGAGGTCCTGAAATATGATCATCAGCTCACACGTCGGGGCGGGCGCTTTCGTGGGCATGGCGATCCGGCATCCGATGTCCGCCCTCGCCGCCGGCTTCGTCTCGCACCTGGTCATGGACGCGTTGCCCCACTGGGGAACGGGTCCGAACACCGAGCCGGAGTGGCTGCCGATCGCACGCAAGGACGGCGTGGCAGGGCTCGCGGCCATGGCCTTGTTGACGGCGTCCGCCCCCGCCGGGCGCCGACTCGCCGTCCTCGCCGGCATGACCGGTGCCTGCCTACCGGACACCGACAAGGTGGGCCGGTACTTCGTCGGGGTGAGTCCCTGGCCGAGCCGGTTCGACCGTTTCCACGAAGCGATCCAGAACGAGGCCCGGCACCGCCTGCCGCGCGAGATTGCGACGGCCGCCGTACTGACCACCGCGGGCACCCTGCTCCTGCGCCGACTCGCGACCCGCGGCGACTGAACGCGGAAGCTCAGCGCGCCTCTCCCGGCGAGGTCGCCGAACCCCCCGGTCCCTCCCGGATCCCGGTCCCTCCCGGATCTACGAACCAGATCCGGAAGGTCCGGCACCGGCAGGACGGTCCGGCACCGGCAGGACAGGCAAAACGGTCAGGGCAGCAGCACGGCCGCGCCGGTGACCCGGTCGGCGACGAGGTCGGCGAGGGCCCGGTCGGCCGCGGACAGCGGGTAGGGCGACACGGTCACCGCAAGCCGGTGCTCGGCGGCGATCGCCAGGAACTCCTCACCGTCGGTGCGAGTGTTGGCGGTCGTGCTGCGGACGGACCGTTCCTGAAACAGATGGTCGGAGTAGACGAGCGGCGGGATGTCGCTGAGGTGGATGCCCGCGATGGACAGCGTGCCGCCGCGGTCGAGCGCGGCGAGCGCCACCGGCACCAGGTCACCCACCGGGGCGAAGAGCACGGCCGCGTCCAGCGGCTCGGGCGGTGCGGCATATGCCTCGCCCGCCGAGGCGGCGCCGAGTTCCAGAGCGAGCTCGCGGGCCCGCGCCGAGCGCGTCATCACGTGGACGGTGGCGCCCTGGGCGATCGCCACCTGGGCGGCGAGATGAGCGGACGCGCCGAACCCATAGATGCCGAGCCGCCCGCCGGGCGGCAGCTCCGCCCGGCGCAGCGCCCGGTGGCCGACGATGCCGGCGCACAGCAGCGGGGCAAGCTCCGCGTCGCTGTAGCCGTCGGGCAGCCGGTAGGCATAGTCGGCGCGCACGCAGGCGTACTCGGCGTAGCCGCCGTCGACATCCCATCCGGTGTAGGTCGAGGCCGGGCAGAGGTTCTCCGCTCCGCGCCGACAGTACCCGCAGGTCCCGTCGGTCGAGGCCAGCCAGGCGATACCCAGCCGGTCCCCGGTCCGCACGCCGCTCACCCCCTCGCCGACTGCGTCGACCCGTCCGACGACCTCATGTCCGGGCACGGTGCGCGGTCGGTGCGGCGGGAGATCACCCTCTGCGAGGTGCAGGTCGGTACGGCAGACTCCGCAGGCGTCGACGTGGACCCGAACCTGGCCCGGCCCTGGCCGGGGCACGGGCAGCTCGGCCGGGCGCAGCGGGCGGGTGCTCATCGGCCCGGGAGCGGCTACTTGCCAGGCACGCATTGCCAGGCACGCACCCGCTCGGGTAGCTCAGATGTTGACGCCATGATCGCGTGCCAGACCACCGAGGTCGTTGTGACCCTGGCCGACGGCGCGGAACTTCCAGTCGGCGCCGTTGCGGTAGACCTCGCCGAAGATGACGACGGTTTCGGTGGAGTAGTCCTCGGACAAATCGTAGCGGACCAGCTCGTTTCCACCCTGGTCGACCACGCGGATGTAGGCGTTGCGCACCTGGCCGAAGTTCTGGTTCCGGTTCACCGCGTCGTAGATGGAAACCGGAACGATAATCCGGTCAATGTCGGCTGGAACCAACGCAAGGTTGACGATAACGGACTCGTCGTCCCCCTCGCCCTGCCCGGTCAGGTTGTCACCGGTGAGCGTGATCGCCCCCTCGGGGGACGCGAGGTTGTTGAAGAAGACGAAGTAGCCGTCGTTGAGGACCTTGCCGTCCGCCCGGACGCCGATGGCAGAGGCGTCCAGGTCGAAATCGGTCCCGGTGGTCGTGCGGGCGTCCCATCCGAGCCCGACGTTCAACGCGGTGAGCTGGGGGGTGCCGGCCTCGGCGGCCTGCTTCGTGAGGCTGACGTTGCCGCCCTTGGCAAGGCTGACTGCCATTGAGGATCGTCCTTCCTGAGCTGGTCCTCGGCGTCGGGGACCATCGCGTGGACCGCGTGCGTCGCAGTCGGTCGTCCGGGTAAGCCGGTCGTACGGGTAAGCCGGTCGTACGGGTGAGCCGGTCGTGCGGGTGAGCCGGTCGTGCGGGTGAGCCGTGGTGCGGATGTCATCACCCTGGCACACCGGAAGGAATACGCCCAGCACCCCGTCGCCGGGGCGACATCGTCCCGGCGGCGGAAAAGGGACACCGGACCAGATCCCGGCACGAACCGCCAGGCAAGGCCACCGGGCGACCGCACTCGGTTAGCGGCCGCGCTCGGTAACCTGGCTGCCATGGCGCTCTTGGTCGCGAAGTTCGGTGGGTCCTCCGTTGCCGACGCGGACCGCATCAAACGAGTCGCTGAGCGAATCGTGGAGAACCGGCGGGCCGGCAACGACGTCGTCGTGGTGGTCAGCGCGATGGGTGACACCACCGACGAACTTCTCGATCTGGCCGAACAGGTCTCGCCGCTTCCGCCCGCCCGGGAGCTCGACATGCTGCTCACCGCCGGTGAGCGGATCTCGATGGCGCTGCTGGCCATGGCGATCACCACTCTCGGCGCCGAGGCCCGCTCGTTCACCGGCTCCCAGGCCGGAGTCATCACTGATTCGGTGCACGGCAAGGCGCGCATCATCGACGTTACCCCCGGGCGGATCCGCACCGCCCTGGACTCCGGCGCGATCGCGATCGTCGCGGGCTTCCAGGGTGTGAGCCAGGACACGAAGGACATCACCACGCTCGGTCGAGGCGGCTCGGACACGACCGCGGTGGCGCTCGCTGCCGCGCTGGGAGCGGACGCCTGCGAGATCTACACCGATGTGGACGGCGTGTTCACCGCAGACCCGCGCATCGTCCCCGACGCCCGCCGCATCGACACGATCTCCTATGAGGAGATGCTGGAGATGGCGGCCTGCGGCGCGAAGGTCCTCATGCTGAGGTGCGTCGAGTACGCCCGCCGTTACAGCGTCCCCGTGCATGTCCGATCGTCCTTCTCGGCGAAGCCGGGCACGTGGGTCACCGAGATTCCGGAGGAACAGCTCGTGGAACAGGCCATCATCCGTGGGGTCGCGCACGACCTCAGCGAGGCGAAGGTGACGGTCGTCGGATGCCCGGACAAGCCCGGGGTGGCGGCGGCCGTGTTCCGGGCCGTGGCGGAGACCGACGTCAACCTGGACATGATCGTTCAGGTCGGCTCGGTCGCCGGGTCGGGGCGGACGGACATCTCGTTCACCCTGCCCAAGGCGGATGGACGTACCGCGCTCACCGCGCTCACGAAGGTCCAGAGCGAGATTGGCTTCGAGCGCACCCTCTACGACGACCACATCGGCAAGCTGTCGCTGATCGGCGCGGGGATGAAGTCACACCCGGGGGTGTCCGCCCGGTTCTTCGGCTCCCTCGCCGACGCAGGGGTCAACATCGAGATCATCTCCACCTCTGAGATTCGCATCTCAGTGGTGGTGCGCGACACCGACCTCCCGCTCGCCGTGCGGGCCGTGCACGGCGCCTTCGACCTGGGTGACCCGGACGGCGGGGCGATCGTGTACGCGGGAACCGGACGATGACGTTGGCGACGTCGCAGGTCCTCGAGACGGCGGCACAGCGCGGCAGCTGGACACGCCGCGGCGGCACAGTGGCGAATCAGGAGGATGGATCGTGACGAGTAACGAGGCGGGCCGGCGACCGACGCTCGCAGTGGTGGGAGCGACCGGCGCGGTCGGCACGGTGATGCTGTCGCTGCTCGACGAACGCCCCGGCATCTGGGGAGAGATCCGGCCGATCGCCTCGGCCCGATCGGCGGGGCGGACGGTACGGGTGCGCGGCGCGGGCGTCGTCGTCCAGGCCTTGGCACCGGAGGTCTTCGACGGCGTGGACGTGGCCGTGTTCGATGTTCCCGACGAGGTCTCCGCCCGGTGGGCACCGGTGGCGGCGGCCCACGGCGCGGTCGCGGTCGACAACTCCGGCGCGTTCCGGCTGGACGCCGACGTGCCGCTGGTCGTGCCGGAGGTGAACGCCGACCAGATTCCCGCGCGGCCGCGGGGCATCATCGCGAACCCGAACTGCACCACCCTGTCGATGATCGTCGCGGTCGGCGCCCTGCACCGGGCGTTCGGGCTGGAGTCGATGTTCGCGGCCTCCTACCAGGCCGCGAGCGGTGCCGGGCAGGCCGGCATCGACGCCCTCTACGACCAGCTCACCGTCGTCGGTGGCACCCGCGAGCTGGGGCGGACCGCCGGTGACGTGCGTAAGGCCATCGGTGAGGACGGCCTCGGCCCGTTCCCGGCGCCGCTGGCGCTCAACGTCGTGCCCTGGGCCGGTTCACTGAAGGACGGTGGCTGGTCCTCGGAGGAGTTCAAGGTCCGCAATGAGTCCCGCAAGATCCTGGGTATCCCGGATCTGCGGGTGTCGGCTACCTGTGTCCGGGTGCCGGTCATCACCACGCACGCGGTCGCGGTGCACGCCCGCTTCACTCGGCCGGTGACGGCGGACGAGGCGCGCACGGTGCTGCTGAACGCTCCTGGCGTCGCCGTCGTCGACGATCCGTCAGCTGGCGAGTTCCCGACCCCAGCCGACGTCGTCGGAACGGACCCGACCTGGGTCGGCCGAATCCGGCAGTCGCCGGACGACCCGCACGAGGTCGCGCTGTTCCTCTGCGGGGACAACCTGCGCAAAGGCGCCGCGTTGAACACCCTGCAGATCGCCGAACTTCTCGTGGCTGACGAAGCGATCGGCGGCTGACAAGCCGGCCCACACCAAACCGACATCACGTCTGACGCGAGACCTACGCGGCTCCACCGGTGAGGAGTCGAGCTGTACCTTTAATCAGGCGTTAAGTTTTTGGCCGAGAACCACGCCATGCGGGAACCGATGAACGCCCCGCGCTTTCCGGCTCGAGAAAATGATCGAGACAGCCAGGAAAAACATACCTTCTACCGAACTGTCGGATACCGAACTGGCCGAGAAGCGGTCAGCCCGCCCCAGGAGGACCTTGGGCGGGCTGGCCGTTGAAGTCTCTCGTGGCTCAGACGACGCGGACGGCGTCGGCCTGCGGACCCTTCTGACCCTGGGTCACCTGGAACTCGACCCGCTGGCCCTCCTCAAGTGCCTTGTAACCGTCCATCTGAATCGCGCTGTAGTGAACGAAGACGTCGGAACCGCCGCCGTCCACGGAGATGAAGCCGAAGCCCTTCTCCGAGTTGAACCACTTCACCGTGCCCTGAGCCACGTGCCGTTCTCCCTGCTGGTGCAGTCAGGACCCGCACCGCGCGGGCCCCGGGCCGAACGTCAGGAAGCTGCAAGAGACCCTGACGTTGTTCCGCCGCGCCTCGGTTGAGACGCGAACCGCCGAACTCCGGCCAGGGACGACGCTACACGGACGGAGGCCTTCGCGGGAGTCCTCCGGGCAAGGAAGTCCACTTCATGCCCCGGTCATAGAACAACGCAGCAGGTCCGGCCGCAGGCAGCTCCACCCGTCCCGTCCGGCAATCCGTCGAGCTGACAGGGATTTCCTGAGCGTGCCGACCCGTGGCGGATCGTCGTGCGCCCGATGGCCCGGATGTGGCGCACGGATGGGTGACGCGGAGGAGGTAATCGGTCAGACCACGGCAGAGCCCACCCGGCACGGCCCCGGGTCAGCGGATCCAGCGGCGGTGCCGGGCCGCCGAGATCGCGGGCCACGCATCGAAGAAGTCTCGTTCCGCCATGCGTGCCCGGCACTCCTCCAGGCCCAGCAGGACACCCAGAGTAAACGCGGTGGGGGCGCCCTGGGCCTGCGCTGCCGTTCCCCAGTCCCCCAGCAGCCTGCGCGCGACGGTGGCGTCCTGATGGGTTCCGAGCAGCTCCTGCGCGATCTGGGCCTGCTCGACCAGCCGCGCCGCGTCATTCCCGTACAGCGGCGCGACGGCCTCCGCCGCGTACCGCAACCGCTTGGCCTGCTTGCGGGCGGAATGCAGCAGTTCGTCCCGTTCCTGGCCGACCTTCAGAGCGGTCGCGGCGCGGACCTTCTTCGCCAGCTTCCGGTCGGCGCCGAGCAGCAGGTCGGGAAGGGCCTTGCCGGCCGGGCGGGCCGCCGCGGGGGTGAGCGGGCCCCGCAGCAGGGTGAGCAGGTTGGAGACGAGGGCGAAGTACCGGTCACTGCGCAACATGGCCAACGCCTCCGCCCGGCCGTTGGCCGTGCCGGCGCCGAGGTGCGCGGTGACCGTCTTGTGCACGGGCCCCGCGACCAGCTCGGTGGGCAGCTCCGCCAGGCGGGTCTCGAAATAAGCGGCCTGGACCTCGGCGTCGCGGGCGCCGGAGAGCGCGCCGGCGAGGTCCCGCAGCTCGCCGTCCAGGAAGAGCGCTCTCTCGGGCGGGAACAGCGGCGCGAACGTCCGCAGGGTGCTGCGGGCCCGACGGCAGGCGACGCGCATCTTGTGGACCGCCTCGGGCTCGTCGAGCCGCACCCGCGGATCGGCCGCGAGCAGAGCACGCGCCTGTTCGATCAGGTAGGCCCGTACCACCTCGCCCGCCGGCGTCCTGCGTCGTGGCTTGCGCGGCGGCGAAGGGACGTCCGGCCCGGGGCCGGCGGCCAGCGCCTCACCCAGGACCCGCGCAAGCTTCGAGGAGTCCACCGCCGGGGTGGCGCCCGCGGCCGTGAGCAGACCGGCGACCTCGTCGAGCACCTCGGGCCCGCCGTCGACGAGTTCGACCTCGATCTCCCGCCAGCTGCTCAGTACCGTCTTCTCCCCCAGAGTCTGCGCGGAGACCTGGTCATCGACGACCTCGGCCAGGTCGACTCCGACCGTGCCCCGCAGCCGGCGCGCTGTCCGCAGCGTCCGCAGCCTGGCGACCGGCCGCAGCTCGGCGCCGCGCAGATGGACCGACACCAGATCGACAAACTCCGCGGGAGGGCTGTACCGCGGGCCCAGGGTCACCCCGCCCACGCCCTCGTCGAGCGGGAGCTGGAGCTCGTCCCGCTCCCCCACCCGGACGGGCAGCTTGAGGTGCCATCCGGCGTCCGCTCCACCGGTCCGACGCCGCAGTGTGATCTTGTTACGGGCCAGCCGGAGATCGTCGCTGTCGTAGTAGACGGCCTCCAGACTGACGGTCTTGCGGGTGCGCGCGGTGGCGACGCCCGCGACCTCCCCTAACTTCGGGAGCACAAAGGTCGGTTCGACCGAGAACTTGCGCTCGATCTCGCGGATTCCGTTGACCATCGGTCCTCCCCGACCAGCCATACCGCGGCAGGCACTCGACGGCTACGCCTTCCGGCGCCCCGTGGCCTTCCGGCGCCCCGAACCCGCCAACGTTGACGTCCTCGAACGATCCACCGCCCCCGCGGTGCACCGTTGAGATATGCATCGTACGCCCAGCAGACAATCTATATTTCCCCACCCGTAACCTTAGCGCGACGCCGGGATCCAGGAGATCTTTCCGACCAACGCCACGTATCCGACGAACGCGACGGTGTCGATGAGTGCGTGGGCGATGACGAGCGGCAGCACCCGGCCGGTCCGCTGGAACAGCCGGCCGAACAGCAGGCCCATCGCGAGGTTGCCGGCGAACCCACCGAGCCCCTGGTAGAGGTGATAGGAACCGCGGAGCAGGGCGCTGGCCGCCAGCGCCCGGTTGGCCGTGACACCAAGTTCACGCAGCCGTACCAGCAGATACCCGGTGACGATGACCTCCTCGGCGAGGCCGTTCTGCGCCGCGCTGAGGACCAGGACCGGCACGCGCCACCACACGTCCGGCAAGCCCGACGGCGCGACGGTGAGGTTCGCCCCGCTGTGCCACGCCAGGAGGTAGAGGCCCAAGCCGAGCCCGCCGACCCCGGCCGCGATCGCCGCTCCCCGGCCGGCGTCGCGACCGGTGTGCCGGCCGTCCAGGCCGATCGCCCGCGGTCCGCCTCCGTGCCTCGTCAGCAGGTATACGGCGAGCAGCGCCGGCACCAGCCCGGTGACCAGGTCAGCGAGTTGGAGCGCGAGGTCGAGCCAGGGCCGTCCCGGCGCCGCCGAGGTGTTCAGCCGGGCCACCTGGGAGCGGACGGGTCCCGGCCGGGTCAGCACCCCGACGTAGCGGATGACCGCGAACAGCGCCGAGGTGGCGAAGGAGACCCCGAGCACGAGCCAGATCTCGACGACGAGCTGCCGGCGGGTGAGCGGCTCGCCCGCGATGACCGGCGCCTGAGCGGGGGCAGAGGTCACGCGACGACCGTAGCCCACCGCCACGGCGGGCCGGTCCGATCACTCCGCCGGTCCGATCACTCCGCCGGTTCTGGTCGGGAGAACAGCCGGAACAGCATCATCAGGGACGGCACGAGCACCACCAGACCGCCGACGATGGCGAACAGCATGGCCCGGATGTTCGCCGTCGGCGCCGCGGCCGTGTCGACCGTGGCCTGCCCGACCACCAGGTCCGGGTACTGGGCCACCGCCCAGCCCCAGAGCATCGCGCCGACAGCGAGACCGGCCGCGATGCGGGCGGCACCGAACTGCTCGCGCCAGAGTGCGACGAGGGCGCCGATCCCGCCGAGGGTGGACAGGGCGACCAGGGGAAGCGAGCGGTCCCTGAACCGGCCGGCGACCTCCGGGGCGTCCGCCCACAGGAGGGGCAGCAGGATCGCGGCGAGTGCACCGCAGAGCACGGCGCCGCCGATGGCCCGCCGGCGGAAGTCGGCCACCAGGTGCGCGGTGGCCGGGGAGGATGCGGCGTCCCGGCAGAGGTAGACGGCGGCGAGGAAGGCCGTCGCGGCAACCGCGAAGGCCCCGCAGACGAGCCCGAACGGGCTGCGCACCGGCGCGAACGGGTCGTCGGTCGACAGATCACCGCTGGCCAGGGCCGCACCGGCCACCCCGAGCGCGAACGGGGCGATCGTCGAGGACACCGCGAAGACGTGCCCCCACCAGTGGTCGGGACCGGCCCCACCCGCCCCGTAGGACCGGTACACGTACGCGGTACCACGCAGCACGATGCCGACGAGGGCCACGGACAGCGGCACCTCCAGGGAGGAGCCGATCACCCCGTAGGCCTCGGGAAACCCACTGAACATCGCCACCACGATGAAGATCAGCCAGACATGGTTGGCCTCCCACACCGGGCCGAGTGATGCCGAGATCAGTTTCCGCTGGTCGCCGGCGTGCCGTCCGCGTGCCAGCAGGTCCCACACCCCGCCACCGAAGTCCGCGCCACCGAGCAGCGCGTAGGCGGTGAGCCCTGCCACCATGATGATCAGAAGAAGGTCAGCGCTGGTCATCAGTCTTCTCCCCGCCCGCCGAAACCGGTGGTGCCGTCGGATCCCGTTCCCGTTGTCTCACCCGGGTGCGCCGAACCTCGGGATCCCTCGGGACCGCCGCCGGTGCGCCGCCTGCCGGACACCGGCGGTTCGACCGGCAGTTCAACCGGCAGTTCAACCGCCGGTTCGACCGCCGGTTCGACCGGCGCAGGTTCGGGCCGCGGCTTCGGGATGGACGGCGAATCGGAATCGGTTGTCCGCCCGGACCTGGCCGGGCTCGCCTGCCCCGCGCCGTGAACGGCCGTGCGGTGGACGCCCGCGGCGGGCCGCCCGGACCGGATCTCCGCGACGGCCGGGCCGCCGGTGGCCATCCGGCGCAGGATGAGGATCAGCGCACCCGCGAGCCCCAGGTACAGGACCAGGGAGCCGGCAAACATCGGCGCGACCCCGTCGGCGCCCGTCACCGCGTCGTGAACCCGCATATGACCGCCCACGATCCACGGTTGACGACCACCCTCCGTGACCTCCCAGCCAGCCATCATCGACAGCGCGGACGCCGGTCCCGTAGCCGCCGCGGCGAACAGCCACGGCCGCCCGGTGGGCAGCAGCGTCTTCTCGCCGCGACGGCGCCGGCGGACGACGGCGGCACCGGTCAGGGCGGACAGTCCGATCAGCGCAGAACCGAACCCGACCATCGTCGCGAACGACCCGTGCACCAGCAGGCCGTTCGGGCGCTCGTCCGGCGGGGCGGCGTCCAGACCGGTGATCACGTAATCGGTGCTGAATCCCTCCATCAGCGAGAGCAGACCGGGGATCTCCAGCCCGTAGCGGACCTCGCCGCTCTTGTCGTCGTAGAACCCGCCGAGGGTCAGCGGCGCGTGCGACCTGGTGTGGTAGAGCCCTTCCATCGCGGCCAGCTTGAACGGCTGGTTGGCCCCGACGACCCGGGCCGCCCAGTCCCCCACGATCAGCTGAAGCGGCGCGCAGACCAACACCACCGCCAGGCCGATCCGCAGCCCGCGCTGGTGGTAGGCGTCGCGGCGACCGCGCAGCATGCCGACCGCGTAAATACTGGCGACGGCCCCGCCGGTGCACATCAGCGCGGCCAGCAGCATGTGGACCAGCTGGGGCGGAGTCCCCGGACTCAGAAAGGGTGCGAACGGCTCGGCGGCGACGACCTTGCCGTTCACCTCGGTGATCCCCCGTGGCACGTTCATCCAGGCGTTCACCGTGATGATGAACAACGTCGACAGGGTGCCGGAGATAGCGATCGGCCACAGCGTGAGCCAGTGCGCGCGCGGCGACAGGCGCTTCCAGCCGTACAGGTACATCCCGACAAAGATCGCCTCGGTGAAGAATGCAAAGCCCTCCAGAGAGAACGACAGCCCGAGCGCACTGCCGTACTTCGACATGAACGCGGGCCAGAGCAGGCCGAACTCGAACGACAGCACCGTTCCCGAGACGGCCCCGACCGCGAACAGCACGGCGAATGCCCGCGACCACTTCTTCGTGAGCGCCAGCCAGGTCTCGTCACCGGTCCGCACCCAACGCCCCTCGGTGTAGATCAGCAGCCACGGCATGCCGACCCCGAACACGGCGAAACAGATGTGAAACGCGAGGGAGAACGCTGTCTGGGCGCGGGCAAGGTCGACGGCATCAGCGGCGAGAACCATGCGCACAGCTCCTTCGGTGGACCGCGAGGGGAAAAATCGGCCGAGAGCCAACCGATCCTCTACGAGGCATAGAGGTTTCTACGGTATGTAGCCAATTCTCCTGGCGACGAGCAAAGCGCAGTGAGCTCGATGACATGGTCAAGACCGACGGCACCACCGACGGCGCTGTCGAGACGTGCGCCACGGTCGACGGCACGGGGCGGGACCGGAAGACGCCTCCATTGCAGCCGTCAGTCTGTTCGATTGATGGCCCGTTCGGTGGATGGCTCGTTCGGTGGATGGCTCGTTCGGCGGATAGCCCGTTCGGCGGATAGCCCGTTCGATGGATATATAGTTTTATAAGTTATAAAGATGTTTCCTTTTAAAGAAATTCGGGCCGCATAAACGGCGGCGGATCAGTCAGCCGGCGGGTTCGCACTGGTCCGGAGAGCCGGGCGCCGGGTGGGAGCCGGGAGGCAGATCGGGGGCCGGAAGGCCGGCTCCTCCCCGACTCCTCCCCGACGGCCGGCACCGTTGCCGCGTGGCTGTGACGCAACAGGCCTCAACGAAGCACCCCGTTCGGTCCCACGAATGTTCTACGCCACGTAGGATTGGCACCATGGCGCGCCTGGGTGACCTCGAACGGTCGGTCATGGACGTGTTGTGGGCGAGCGACGGCTGGCTGACGGCCCGTGAGGTCGCCAGTCGTCTCCAGCATGAACGCGATCTCGCGTACACCACCGTGCTGACCGTGCTCGAACGGTTGGAACGGAAGGGATTCGTGCGGCGTCAGCGTTCGGCGCGCGCGCATCGCTACGCGGCCAGCGACAGTCGCGAGGCCGTCGTGGCCGAGGCGATGATGGAGGCGCTCGGCACGGCGGACGATCGTGGTTCCGCCCTGGTCCGCTTCGTGGGGTCGGTGTCCGCGGAGGAGGCCGAGATCCTTCGCCGTGCCCTGGAACCCGCTGGTCCCGGGGAACCCGGCATCTTCGTGCCTGACGGAGAGGTCCCGCGCGCCGAGGATCCGCAGGCCGAGGATCCGTACACGGAGGTCCGGCACGCCGAGGCCCGGCGCGGTCCGGCGATCGGCGACCCGCCCCGCAACGACCCGGAGCAGATCGTTCCGGTAGCCACCGACTCGGATCGAACGGCCCAGATTCCGCCCGACCACCGGTAGCGTTAGCCGGGACATGACGACCGCGGCACTTCTCGCCCTGTTCGCGGGCGTGTTGGCCTGGCCGGTCCCACGCCTGCTGGCCGCCGCGCGCTGGCCCTACCGATGCCCACGGGCGGCGATCGTGCTCTGGCAGGCGGTCGGTCTGGCCGGCGGGGTGTCGGCGCTGCTCGCGGCGATCGCGTTCACCGTCTCACCGCTGTCCGGCGACACCCCGACCGCCATCGCCGACCATCTCGACAACATCGCGGCCGGCGCGCCGCTGACGGGCCTGGGCCTGGTCAACCTCATCGGCCTCGCCGTGGCGGCGGCCTTGGCCTCCCGACTGTTCGGGGTGCTCGGCACCTCCACCGCAGCCACTCTTCGCGAGCGTCACCGACACCGCGACCTGGTCGATCTGGCCGGCCGTCGGCATCGCCGGCACGAGACCTGCGTCCCGCCCGACCATGCGTCCCATCATTCCGGCACAGCCGCGGACTCTGGCACAACCGCAGGCCCCGGCACAACCACGGACTCTGGCACAACCGCAGGCCCCGGCACAACCGCCGGCGGCGGGGGCGCAACCGGCTGCTGCCTGTGCGAACGCCGGGACCGGACTGGCATCCTGCTGCGTATCCTCGATCATCCCGTCGCGGTCGCCTACTGCGTGCCGGGGGTGCGGCACGCCCGGGTCGTGGTTTCCCGCGGGCTGCTGAACACCCTCGACGCCACCGAACTGGACGCCGTGCTCGCCCACGAGGCGGCCCACGTCGCCGGTCGTCACGACCTCGTCATCCAGCCGTTCGTCGCATGGGAGCGGACCTTCCCGTTCCTGGGCCCGGCCAGGGAGGCGACCGCGGCCGTCTCGCTCCTCGTCGAGATGCTCGCCGACGACGCGGCGGCCCGGCAGACAAGCCACCGATCGCTCGCGCGGGCCCTGGCCCGGCTGGGCGGGGCAAGGGCACCGGTCCCCGCCGGGGCGCTGGGGATCATCGGTTCTCCGGCCGCCGTGCTGCCCGCGCTCGGCTCCCACGATCCCACGGCGGTCGACGTCCGCGATTCCAGCCCGCCCAGCCCAGGCAGCCCAGACGCCGACCGGCCAGATCCCGACCGGCCAGATCCCGACGGGCCCCATCCCGACGGGCCAGACCCCGGCGGGCCCCACCTCGGCGATGCGGCGCCCGGCCGGACACGACCGGTCGGCGGCGGCCCCCGGCGCGGCACGGCCAATCCGGTCATCTCGCGGATCGCCCGGCTCCTCGACCCGCCAGAAGTGCCGTGGTGGATGCCGCCGTGCGCCTACTTCGGGGCGATCATCGTGCTCGCCGCGCCCCCGCTCATTCTCCTGGTCGGCTGACAAGACCCCGGTACGGGGCGTCCGGCCCCCGGCGACAAGACACCGATCATCAACGTTGCGCCATAGCTCGACAACGGAAGGCGATAATCTCTACTTTTTTTATTGACAAGCTGCGGAATGGTAGCTACTATCAGCGTCATGAGCCGGCGCCCGCTTCTGGTCTGCCGCCCGCTGTTGTCATGGCGCCGCGGCTTCGACGGAACCTGAGCACCGACACCGACACCACGGCGGCGGCCACGGCCGTCGCCGCCCTGGAGCGCCCGGCCACCGACGACGCTCAGTACACCACCGACGCTCAGCGCACCAGCGAAACCGGCGAAACCCGCGGTGCCGACGGCGCCGCCATCCGGATCCGCGGCCTGCGTCGCACCTTCGGGGATCATACGGTCCTCGACGGCCTCGACCTCACGGTCGCCTCCGGGGAGTTCGTCGCCCTGCTGGGCCGCAGCGGGTCAGGGAAGAGCACGCTGATCCGCATCCTCGGCGGCTTCGACGGCGACATCTCCGGCGAGGTTCTGGCCACCCGGCAGCGTTCGGTCGTCTTCCAGGAGGCCCGGCTGCTTCCCTGGAGAAGGGTGACGTAAGTAACATTTAGAGAAAGGTCCTCTGACCTGGGACTTTAGCGGCAAGTCTGATCCAGCTGCGGCCGCGATCTTCCCGCAAGGAAGATCGATTATCGCTGCTTGCGCGCACGCCCGACCGATCCAAGGTACCTTAGACTGTCGCCTGCTTACTTTTACAAGCGTTCTGCTAGCGGCCGGTAGGGGTCACACGGTTCCGGAGGACTCCATCCGGT
>NZ_CDWWEW010000068.1:0-16817 GCF_977966315.1 Frankia sp. CeRuru1 | reverse complement strand
CTCGAAGCCGGCGCCGTTGGAAAACAGACGACGCGGTACGGGACGGACGATGGACCCGCGTGATTCGCGCCGGCACCCGCCAAGGAAACGCCTGCTGAGCGCTTGGGACTCCCGCGGAGGCACACCCCGATCGGAGCGGCACGCGGGCGCGCCCGGCACCGGGCGAGATCAGTCGAGCGGCCGGTCCCGCTGCCGTTGCCGTGGGGCCAGCCGCGGGGCACGGAGGTTCTCGAGGAACAGCAGGATGTGCGCGCCGACCGCACGCCGACCGGGGCCGGCGAGCACGCCACGCCCCCCGGGTAGCGACGCCAGCCGGGCCCGGCGCGCGGTCCGCGTCATCATGCGCACCAGCGCAAGCGGGCTGACCTCGTCTCGCTCGGCGTGGAGCAGTAGGACCGGCAGGTCGGGCAGCGACCGTGGGATCGGCTGTCCCGGACCCTCGCCCGCGATCTTTCGGTACACCAGCGGCAGGTCGAGCAACACGAGGGCATCCGGCCGGACGGCTGGCGAACCGGCGCCGACCAACGCCCGCAGGGCCCCGCTGTCCGAACCCAGCAGGATGAACGGACCCTCGGGGGCACGCGCCTCACCAAGGGCGAGGACGGTGTCTCTCCCGTGGTCGAGAAACGTCACCTGATATCCGTCGAGCGCGAGCCGGAAAGCCAGGCCCTCGAAATGTTCGGCAGATTCTCCCCGACCGGGGAGAAGGACGACACTGGCTCTTCTCGAGTGGGTTGGATCACCGCTGGGCCAGTAACGGGTTCCCGGCCCCTCCACATATCCATGGGGGCGCGGATAAACGTATGCTGACGAAACCAGGGATGACACAGCATGCTCCGATCGGAAACCGTCCAGAGATGTACCCGGTACTGACCGGACATCGATACCGAGGCAGCTGGCGTCCACGCAGGCAATGACGATCTGGAGACAGACCTATCGAGCGGCCATGAATAAGGAGAACGCCAGAGAGAACACCGAGCGAGGGAAAGCCGAGGAGGCTAGTAAAGCACGTGAAGTGGCCGGGCCGGACAACCGGACGAGGCCACTCGCAGGAAATCGATGTGGCCACGGATGACCAGGGGGGTCATCCGATCCACCCAGGAGGACATGACCATATTCTGCCTATCCGACGGCTACCTGTCAACATGGTCAATATTGTTACTCAGGTGTTTCACCCCATGTCCGCCCGAGGATACGTAACCGTAGCCACCAGTCGTGACCGAGGCCACGTGGCACGTGGCACGTGGCACGTGCCGCCGCACAGCTGCACGGCCCCGGACGTCGGGGCGGAGTCGGGTGATCGCCGGCTACGCCCCGGCGCCGTCGGGCCGGACGCCGCTCAGGCGGCGGCGCCCACCATCGTGTTGCAGCTCTCCGCGCAGGATCGGCATGCGCCGGCGAGCTTGGCGAGCTGCTGATCCTGCGGCATCCTCTCGCACATCTCAGCGCACATCACGCAGATCCGCGCGCACATCGCGCACATTTCCCCGTGCATCGGCGACAGCCGGCACATCATGTCGGCGCAGGTCCTGGTGACGGCTGCGCAGTCCATCATCAGCCGCATGTTCGCCGACTCCATCATGGCGCCCGGCATGTCCATGCAGTAGGAGATCGTCTCCTCGCACAGGGCCGAGCAGGACATACACTCCTCGATGGCCTTCCGCATGCTCTTATTGATCATTTCAGCGTGCTGCATGAGAACCCTCCAGGCATTGGAGACGCGGCACCCCGTACCAGCAAATGGCCCGGGCCACCTGACGGCAGCCGGCAGCGGGGCCCCTACGACAATAGCTTTCGGGGGCCGATCCGCATCTCGGTCAATCGCCGTCCCAGAGCGGATCCGACGAAAGCCCGCGAAGCCATACTAAGGGTATTTCTTTTGATATTTCGTGAACATTCTAGAAAACGGGAGAGTCAGCTGGACGGCGACGCCGCGGGCCGCTCGGGAGCGATTCTCGGCACCTCTTCCATCACCATGGTGGGGCGGACCAGGTTCCCGGGCAGCCGCGGGTGGGGCAGCACCGCACGACCGCCAAGGAACACCCCGCTCACGGCGCCCGGCCGCTCGAAGACCGACAGGTCCCCGGGGTCCGCGTCGAGCAGGATCGCGTCGAAGGCGGAGCCGACGGCGATACGGCCGGCTCCCTCCCCCAGTCCGAAGAGCCGGGCTCCGGTCGCGGTCGCGGCGAGCAGCGCCTCGGGCGGGGTGAGCCCGGCGCGGCGCAGCCGGCTGATCTCGGCCAGGTTCGTGCCGTGCCGGGTGCGGTGCCGGGCGTCGCTGCCGAGCGCGATCGGCACCCCCGCCGCACGGGCGACCGCGATCGTGCCGGCCAGCGCGGCCTCGGTGGCCTCGGCCCGGTCCACCGCCCAGCCCGGCAGCACTCCGGTGGCCGCCAGCGCCGCCAGGTCCTGGTAGGGCGACAGGGTGGGGACGAGCGTCACCCCGGCGGCCGCCATGGCGGCCGCCACGGGCTCGGTGAGCCCGATGCCGTGCTCGATGGACCGCGCTCCGGCGGCGACCGCGGCCTCGATCGACCGCTCGCCCAAGGCATGCATCATCACCGGGCGTCCGTACCGCCGGGCCTCCGCGACGGCGGCCGCAAGCTCCACCGGGCTGAACTGCGGCTCGGGCTGCCCCGGCCGGGCGGACATCACCCCACCGCTCGCGTAGATCATGATCCAGTCCGCACCCGCACGCAGAACGCCCCGCACCGACGCCGGCAGGCTGCCCGCCTCGGTAACGGTATGCGGGGGCCGGCCGGGATAGTCCGGCATGAGAACATCTTCGGCCGACTCCAGCCCGGGACCGATGATCGCCCCGTCACCGTGCCGCCCGGACCGGCTCAGCCCGACGACGGACACGGCGAGCCGAGGTCCGGGCACGGTGCCCGCGCTGACCGCGTCCCGGATGCCGGTGTCGGCGCCGCCGGCGTCCCGCAGGTGTGTGACACCGGCCGCCAACGACGCCCGCAACGCGGCGGCGGTCTGCAGGACCCGCGTGGACAGCGACGCCGTCGCCAGCTCGAACGGATCATAGGTGGACTGCGTGACGTGCGCGTGGCAGTCGACGACCCCTGGCATCAGCCACAGGTCGTGGGCGTCAACGTCGACGGCGTCCCGGTCGAGGCCGAGTCGCGTGCCGACCGCATGGATGATCCCGCCGCCGACGGCGACGTCGGTCGGCTCACCGAAGCGCCCGGTCTTGTCGAGGACGTGCACCCCCCGCAGGACGAAGGCCTCGGCCGCCTCGGATCGTCCGGGCACCGTCGACCGCTCGGACTCGGAGCGGCCGGACTCGGACCGTTCCGTCGCGGTGGATCGCCCATGCGCCGGAGGCTGCTCCGGAGTCAGGGATTGTTCCGATGATGCCAGGGGATCGGTCATGGCCAGCGCCGTTCCTGCCGTTGACGACGACCTCCAGCGCCTCGTTCCGGCCGGATCGAGCATCGACCGACAAACGCGCGGAGGCGGATGTCAGATCGAAGGTCGAGGCCGGGGTGCGGAAGGTCCGGATGTTCCGGAAGTCATCCGGATGTCAACGGGGACAGGCCGCCGTGTTGACGCGGCAGGTGTCGATGTGACGGCGATGAGTGAGTTCGACCGCGCGGCCACCCGGCCGAGGCCACGGCGTCGCCGTGATCCCGCACCGGTCGTCCGACACGACGTCTCCTTGTCTCCCACTCGCTCCCGGATTCACTCGCTCCCGGATAACCGCGCTCAGTGTCATCCGTCACACTCCACCGTAATCACCGGTCCCGGATGACGCAAAGGGTCGAAGGACGAGCCGGTCAGGTCCGCTCACGGGCGAGCAACTCGTAGGAACGGACGCGATCCGCGTGCTCGTAGGCGATCGTGGTGATCACCGGCTCGTCCGCGCGCCCAGGCAATGGCACACGATCGGCCTGCGGCGTTGACGGCAGGTTGACCGCCGTGGTGAGATCATCCGGTGTTCAGTCCGGCCGTTCTCGTTACGCGTGGCCACGTCGACTTCTCCCTGGTGAGTTCCGCCATCTGTACCGCGCGCTGAGCCGCGCGGCGGACGCGCTCGTCCCGGCGCACCCTCAGTGCGTTCCCGAGATCCACCGCTCCGGTCCGCTCCCTCGGCCTGGCCGGCCGTTGAGCCGGCGCGACCGGAGGCCGGCGCGACCAGCACCCCGCTCTCCTCACCTCGGCGCCCGCCGACCCGGAGGGCATGCCCGCATGCCGGTTCGACATCCGACGGCGTCGACATCCAACGGCGTCGACGAGCCCGACGCGGCACCCGGACCCCGAGCACCGATCCTGGTGAAATGACCGTGCCGGCCAGCCAGTGCCGGCCAGCCAGTGCCGGCAGGGATGTACCGGCGCGGATCCACCCGCGCAGCTCCACCCGCGCACGTATGTCCCCGTGCGACCGGTACCTCCTCCCGCAACATCACCTTGTTCCATATCTTGTTCCATGAAATGAGGAATCCTTCCATGTCCCGTCGCCTTTTCACCTCCGAGTCGGTCACCGAAGGCCATCCGGACAAACTCGCCGACCAGATCAGTGACGCCCTGCTCGACGCGTTCCTGGCCGGCGACCCCACCTCCCGGGTCGCGGTGGAGACACTGCTGACCACCGGGCACGTGCACGTGGCCGGCGAGGTCACCAGCTCCGCGCACGTCGACGTGACCGCCGTCGTGCGGCGCACCCTCACCGACATCGGTTACGACGCCGCCACCGGCTTCGACGGCGCGACCGTCGGCGTGCTGGTCTCGATCGGTGCCCAGTCCCCGGACATCGCCCAGGGCGTCGACAAGGCCTATGAGGCACGGGTCGAGGGCGGCGAGGACACGCTGGCCCAGCAGGGCGCCGGCGACCAGGGGATCATGTTCGGCTACGCCACCGACGAGACCCCCGACCTGCTCCCGCTGCCGATCACACTGGCCCACCGCCTCGCCCAGCGGCTGTCGAAGGTGCGTCACGCCGGCCTGCTGCCCTACCTGCGGCCGGACGGCAAGACCCAGGTGACCATCGAATACGACGGGGACCGCCCGGTCCGGTTGGACACGGTGGTCGTGTCCGCGCATCACGCCGCCGACGTCGACCTGGCCACCCGTCTGGTTCCGGACATCCGCGACCAGGTCATCGCCCCCGAGCTCAAGCGGCTGGCCGAGGAGAACCTGGGCTTGGAGGTAGACGGCTACCGGCTGCTCGTGAACCCGACCGGCCGGTTCGAGATCGGCGGCCCGATCGGCGACGCGGGCCTGACCGGCCGCAAGATCATCATTGACACCTACGGCGGTTACGCCCGTCATGGCGGCGGTGCTTTCTCCGGCAAGGACCCGTCCAAGGTCGACCGTTCGGCCGCCTACGCGCTGCGCTGGGTCGCCAAGAACGTCGTCGCGGCCGGCCTCGCCCGACGGGCGGAGCTGCAGGTTGCCTACGCCATCGGCAAGGCCGAGCCGGTAGGCTTGTTCGTCGAGACCTTCGGCACCGAGACCGTGCCGGTGCCGGAGATCGCGCGGGCCGTCTCGGAGGTCTTCGACTTGCGCCCGGCCGCCATCATCCGGGACCTCGACCTGCTACGGCCGATCTACGGGCAGACTGCCTCCTACGGCCACTTCGGTCGGACGCTGCCCGACTTCACCTGGGAGCGCACGGACCGCGCCGACGCGCTGCGCGCCGCAATCAGCCGCTGACCCCGGCGGACGCTGACACCAGCGGACGCCGACACCGCGCCCCAGGTCTTGCCTGGCGACGACTCCGGTCCGCGCGGCTACGGGAGGCGCCACCCGCTAGGGGCGGTCAGAGTGGACCGCATGACCACTTCGGACCGGTCCGGACGACGCGCACCGTCCGGAACACGGCCGCTGCCCGGAACACGCCCCGTCCCCCGGGCACACCCCGCGACTGAACCAGGGTCCGGGGTGTCCCGGCCCGGGGAACGGCCCCGGGACGCGCTGGGCCGCCCTCTTCCCCACGGCGAGACCGGCGTGCCGCCGCTCGCCTCCTCGGCCCCGCTACCGCCGGCCGCGGCACTCGCCGAGGCCCAGCGACTCCTCGACGCGGGACTTCCCTTCCAGGCACACGAGGTACTCGAGGCCGTCTGGAAGAGTCCGGAGACCGACCCCGGCGAGCGCGGGCTGTGGCGCGGGCTGGCACAGCTCGCCGTCGGCGTCACCCATCTGGCCCGCGGCAACGTCAAGGGCGGCGTGGCCGTGCTGCGGCGCGGCGCGGCGAACCTCGCCCCCTACGCGGACCGGCCTCCGCACGGCGTAGCCGTTCCTGGTCTGCTCGCCTGGGTGGACCTGCGGATCGCCGACACCGGCCAGGCCCATCCCGAATTACCGTGCATCACCGCCCCGGACCAGGGAGCCGCCGGAAAATAACTTCGGCTTTTGACCATACTCTGTGAGGGAGGGGACCGACGAGGTCCTAGCGGAGAAGTTCGCGGTGTTGCTGCCGCATCTGGACGAGCGTCGGCGGCGGCTGGTGCTAGGGGCGGATGCCAGGGCGTTGGGGCATGGCGGGATTCGTCTGGTGACCCGGACAGCGGGGGCCTCGGAGGACACCGTCTCGCGCGGGGCGGCGGAGTTGGACAGTGGCCAGCCTCCGTCCGGGCGGGTCCGCACGGCGGGCGCGGGCCGCAGACCGCTGCGGGAGAAGGACCCGCGCCTGGTGGACGCGCTGCTCGCGCTGGTCGAGCCCGACCAGCGGGGGACCCGGAGTCGCCGCTGCGATGGACGGTGAAATCGACCCGCATGCTGGCGGGGGGAGCTGACCCGGTCCGGGCACGTGGTATAGCAGGTCATGTCAACGACCACCAGATGTGCGACAGAGCCGTTTTCTTGACACACCCGCTCCACACGCTCAACCCTGCACCACATGATCAACTTAGGCTACATGACATTGCGTTCAGGGCCGCATCCCACGAACAAACCTACCACACACTCCCACAACCCCAGGAGCGGACTACGAGCCGCTACCAAGCAAACGTGCCAAGACCCTGGGGGCGTGGCCGCCCCGGCCGACGGCGAGCCCCGCCCCGTCGGTTGACCCCACCGCACCACCCCGCGGCGCACCACCTGCCCGTTCTGCCCCGCCGCAGCGGGGCAGAACGGTGGCATTCATCCCGGAACGGCGGTACGATTATCCTTCAGCTGGAGAGAGCAGTGCGGAGGATTTCACAGGTGGGAATCGAGTGGACCAGGGCGACTTCTTCATCAGCTACTGCCAGCGCGACCGGGACTGGGCCGAATGGATCGCCTGGCAGCTACAGGAGGTCGGTTATCGCGTGTTTCTTCAGGCCTGGCATATCGGCCCCGGCCGCAACTGGGTCAGGGACATGGGTCAGGGGGTGGAGAACTGCCGGCACACGATCGCGGTGCTCTCGCCCGAGTATCTGAATTCCCCGTACTGCCGGGCAGAATGGCAGGCGGCGTTCGAATACGATCCCGAGGGCAACCGCCGTAAGCTCATCCCGGTGCGGATAGCGGAATGCACCCCTACCGGGATACTCCGGCAGCTGGTCCACTTCGACCTCATAGGCCTCGACAACGAGAACGCCGCCCGGGAGCAGCTGCTGCGCAATGTCCGCTCGGCATGGGAAAAGGGCAATCTCACGCCCAAGGAGCCTCCGTACTTCCCCCAGGCCCAGCGCACCGAGATCGCGCCACCGGCCGCGCAACGCCCGATCACCTCACAGCCCGCATTCCCGCCGAAGGTGCCGGAACAGCGCCGGGCGGTCGGCGCCATCCTCACCGCGCTCACGCGGAAGTGGGTCATGCTTCCGACGCTCGCCGCGGCCATCGTCATCGGAATCCCCTTCCAGGTGGCAGACAGCCCTGGCGGAGTGCTGGTCGGCTCACTCGCCGCCGCGCTCATCGCGGCCGTCCCCACCGTTATGCTATTCCCTCCGACGGACCTTACCGCGATGCTGGTGGTTGGCTGGGCCTGCGCGGTGGGCGCAGTCGGGGGGATGGAAATCACCTACGGCCGCACGTGGGCGGTCGTGGCCGAGGTACTGGGCGCGGTGACGCTCTCGGCCATCTTCACCATCGGCATGCGCCTACCCCGCCCAGCACCACCGACCGATCCGGCGCACCCGGCCCCGACTGCGATCATAGAGTCTGATACTTAAAGTAAATCTGTCATTACTCCGTAGCCCTCGGGGATCAGGTACAAGAGCAAGAATCGGCCGTTCTCGGCCCAAGGCGCTCTGCGCGGCATGGTCGGCATGGTCGGCATGGTCGGCATGCGACGATCCGGTGGCGGACAGGTGTCCTGGAGCTTGCCCCACGCAAGGCCCGATATCAGCGTCCCACGGATCGAGGAGTCGCCGCGAATGTCCGATACCCGGTCGCGGCTGGGATGGCATCCCACCGCCATCGCCGTCCTGGTGATCCTGACCACCATCGTCCTCGCCTTCATCGGCCAGGTCCTCGGCAAAGGCGGCCGTGGCCAGACTCTCGTGAACACGCCCTCAACGCGGTCGGCGGCACCGACACAGATGCCGCTCGATCCCCCGATGAAGAAGAGGCTGCGCTCGACCACGTGCACGACCGTGCGGATCATCGCCGGCCAGCCCCGCACCTCCTACTCGCAGTACGCGAGCACACTCGCGAAGCTCATCAATGATCCGGCGCTGAACGGCGGCAACGGGTGGCGCGCCTCTCCCGATTCGGACACGAACGGGACGTCCCAGAACCTCAAGAATCTCGGAGTTCCGGAGAACCAGCACTGCACTCTCGCGCTGGCCCAGCTCAATGTGGTGGTGGACGCTCAAAACGGCCGAGGCGACTTCACCGACGGGGCCGTCGAGGGCCTACGCCTCGTCGGCCAGATCTACTACGACGTTCTCCAGCTCATCGTCCCGACCAACTCCAGCATTCATAGCGCGGACGATCTGTGCGGCAAGACGGTCGAAAGCGGAGTGCTCGACTCGGGCACCCACCAGATCGCCTCCGTGCTGTTCCGTCAGATCACCCGGGTGAAAGGAGCGGGCTGCGTCATCCGTCCGGTGACCGGGAACCGGATAGCCGAGGCTCTCCAGAAACTTCATCCCACCGGTGCGGATCACGCCGACGCGGTCCTGTGGGCGGCGGGCGCTCCCACCATGGCGGTCCAGGAATACAACGACAGCTACCAGAAGATCAGATTCGTGCCACTCGACGACTGGCAATCGGCGATCCAGCGGGACTGGTACTCCCAGTACCTCGATGTCGGAGCCAACGTCTTCACAAGGGCCGCCATCGAGCCGGGTGACTACAACATCATCCCGTCCCAGCCGACACAGACCATCGCGGTGCCGAACGGCATCGTCGCCAGCAAGTACGCCGACGCCGCGCTGGTCGAGTTCGCCGCCCGGATGATGGGTGAACACTCCGCCGAGTTCAAGGCCACCCTGTGGACCACCCATCAGGCGCAGGCGCAGGCGCGCCGCCTCGATTTCGCGACTCCCGGCTCCTTCATCGCGACCAACATCTGCCGGTACGTCCCGCTACATCCGGCGGCGGAGAGATACTATACACATGCGCTCGGTTATCCGACGGGATGCCCGACCCCGACCCCCTGACCTCCGGTTCACTTGTTGACCCATCAAGAGGGTGGCCCGTAGCGTCGATCCAGGCAAGCGCCAGGCAACGGGTAGGCGACACGGGCTGGGCGACACGGGCAGGGCAACGGTCGATCCGCCGTCATTGTGATGATTGTGACGTGTGATGGTTGTGACGAGGGAGAGCCCATGGAGAACGCAGTCATCGTCGATGGGGTACGCACGGCATCGGGACGGGGCAAGCCGGGTGGGGCGCTGTCCGAAACCCATCCGGTGGAGCTGCTGGCCACCGTACTGAAGGCACTGATCGCCCGCAACGACCTTGATCCGGCGCTGGTTGACGACGTCATCGCCGGGTGTGTCGACCAGGCCGGCGAGCAGGCCGTCAACATCGGGCGCACCGCGGTGCTGGCGGCCGGGTTCCCCGAGTCGGTGCCGGCCACCACGATCGACCGCCAGTGCGGGTCGAGCCAGCAGGCCGCCCATTTCGCCGCGCAGGGGGTGCTCGCCGGCGCCTACGACATCGTCATCGCCGCCGGGGTGGAGTCGATGAGCCGGGTGCCGATGGGCTCCACCACCCTCGGCAAGGACCCCAACGGCCCGAGCCTGCACGCCCGCTACCCGGAGGGCCTGGCCCACCAGGGCATCGGCGCGGAGCTCGTCAGCGCCCGATGGAAGATCAACCGGGAGGACCTGGACATCTTCTCCGCGCGGTCGCACCAGCTCGCGGCGGCCTCCGCCGCGGCGGGGGACTTCACCGGGGAGATCGTCCCGGTCGAGATCACCCTTCCGGACGGCACGACAGCCCAGCACACCGTGGACGAGACGGTCCGAGCGACCACGACCGTTGAGACGCTGGCGAAGCTCAAGCCGTCCTTCTACACCGAGGCGTACGCTGCCCGCTTCCCGGAAATCACCTGGAACATCACCCCGGGTAACTCCTCCCCGCTGACCGACGGCGCCTCGGCCGTCCTGATCATGAGCGAGACCAGGGCGAACGAGCTCGGCCTGCGGCCACGGGCCCGGTTCCACACGTTCGCGCTCGCCGGGGATGACCCGTTACTCATGCTGACCGCGCCGATCCCGGCGACCCGCAAGGCGCTCAAGCGCGCCGGTCTGAGCATCGACGACATCGACACCTTCGAGGTCAACGAGGCGTTCGCGCCCGTGCCGCTCATGTGGGCCCGCGACACCGGTGCCGACCCGGCGAAGCTCAACCCGCGCGGGGGCGCCATCGCGCTGGGCCACCCACTGGGTGGATCGGGCACCCGCCTGCTCACCACGATGCTCAACTACCTGGAGGCCACCGGCGGCCGTTACGGCCTGCAGACGATGTGCGAGGGCGGCGGCCTGGCCAACGCCACCATCATCGAACGGCTCTGACCTCCACCGGCCGACCTCACACCGGCCGATCCACCGGCCGATCCACCGGCATCGCCCTGGGCACCCTGGGAGCCGGCCCGGTCACGCCGTGAACGCGGCCACGGTGAGCTGCCGCACGGCGGGATCCCGGCATGCCCGCGTGTCCGGGCCGGTCAGCCGCAGCGCCTCGGTGTTCCCCGGCGGGTACACGCGCAGCGCGGCGACCGGCGCGGTCCCCGAGGGAGGTGTGCAGCCTTCCGCCACGCCGAGATGCAGGATGCGCAGGACCGCCGTCGCGGCGCCCCCGGGCACGAGCCGCACCGGCGCGCCCACCGGCCCCGTGTGCTCCGCCGCCGCGCCCACCTGCCGGCCGGCCGCGTCCACGAACGACACGCCAGGGAATCCGCGTACCACGCAGGGGCTGTGACCGATGTTGGTCAGGACCAGCCGTTCGTAGTCGCTGCCCGCGGTTCCCTGGCGGTCGATGCTGCTCAGAGCAAGTTGAGCGGTCCGGCACCGGGCCGCCACGGGCGTCGCCGGAGCCGCCACCGCGGTGCCCCCGCCGCCGCCCGGGCCCGGGCCGCATCCGGCGACGAGGATCGCCGTCGCGGCCAGGGCGAGTACCACCGGAAAAACCCTCCCATGAGACCTGTGCATGACGACCTCCTCGTCGCGCGGCGAGCCGGCGAGCTGGCAAGCCACCCGGTGATGTCACCCAATCCCTTCCCGCTGCTACCCTCCGTGACACCGTCGGGGATCCGTCATATCGTGCTCCAGGGCTCTTGTTCTCATCGGCGCGTCCGGTTCCTCACCATCGCGTCCGGCCCACGCCCGCCGATCGACCGTTCTCCAGTACCGGGCCGGCCGGGCCACGACACCGGACCGGCTGGCCGGCTGGCTGGCTGGCTGGCCGGCTGGCCGGCTGGCCGGCTGGCCCACACAGTGATCTTCTACTGAGGCCTACTCAGGGTCTGGACCGTGCGCCGACCAGAGGTCATCGTGAAACGAACGGGCTATGAAGCGCGTTGTTGCCGCGTGACGGGGTAGGCCCGCGGGCCGGGTCGCCCCGCACCGACCGGAAGGGATCATGAAAGTCTCCGAAGATGCCGGGTGTAGTTCCGGCCGACCCACGCGCGAGGAAGCGCCCGCGGGGGTCGACCGATGATCGAGGCGCTTCTGTTGGTACTCAGCCTGGTGCTCGTGGCCGCCTGCGGCGTTTTCGTCGCGGCCGAGTTCGCTTTCGTCACGGTGGACCGGCCCTCGGTGGAGCGGGCCGCCGAGCGCGATGATCGGGGCGCCCGCGGGGTACTCACCGCACTGCGCGGTCTGTCCACCCAGCTGTCCGGCGCCCAGCTCGGAATCACCATCACCAACCTGGCGATCGGTTTTCTGGCGGAGCCCGCCATCGCAGGGCTACTCGAGGGGCCGATCACCTCGCTCGGCGCCCCGGACGGGCTCGCCCGGGCGGCGTCGGTGGCGATCGCCCTGGTCCTCGCGACAGGCCTGACGATGGTGTACGGCGAGCTGATCCCGAAGAACCTGGCGATCGCCCATCCCCTCGGCACCGCGTTGGCGGTGCAGGCTCCCCAGCGTGCCTTCACGAAGGCCACCGGCCCGCTGATCCGCTCGCTGAACACCACGGCGAACGCGGTGCTGCACCGCCTCGGCATCTCGCCACGCGAGGAGCTGGCCTCGGCCCGTTCGGCTCAGGAGCTGTTCTCCCTCGTCGGGCGGTCTGCCGAGCACGGCACCCTCTCCCACGAGACGGCGACGCTGGTGCAGCGCTCCCTGCTGTTCGGTGACCGGACCGCCGAGGACGTCATGACACCCCGGATGCGCATGCGCACCGTCCATGCCGACGAACCGGTCAGCGAGGTTATCACCCTCACCCGGCGCACCGGGCACTCCCGCTTCCCGGTACTCGGCACGGACAGCGACGACGTCGTGGGCCTCATCCATGTGAAGAACGCGGTCGCCGTCCCCGAGGACGCCCGGGACCATACCCCGGTACGCGACGTGATGGTCCCGCCGGTGACCGTGCCCTCGACGATCCTGCTCGACCCCTTGCTGGAGACACTGCGTGCCGGCGGCATGCAGATGGCGATCGTGGTCGACGAGTTCGGCGGCACCGACGGACTGGTCACTGCCGAGGACCTCATCGAGGAGATCGTCGGCGACGTTGTCGACGAACACGATCGGGTCAGCCCGCGCGCCCTGCGCCGACGGGACGGCAGCTGGCTGCTCTCCGGCCTGCTGCGCCCGGAGGAGGCCCGCAACGTCACGGGGATCGACATCCCCGCGGACGACACCTACCAGACCCTGGGCGGTCTGATGGCCCGGGCGCTGGGACGCATCCCCGGGGCGGGCGACACGGCGGCCGTGGAGGGCGTGCGGTACACCGTCGAGCGGATGGACGGCCGGCGGGTCGACCGGATCCGCCTGGATCCGATCGCGCCGACGGGCGCCACGCCGGAGAGGGATACGGACCCGCCGGTCGCGGACCCCGCGGATCGCCGACCCGGCACAGGCCCGGCAGGCCCGGCAGGCCCGGCCGCTGAGGAGGCCGAGGAGACCGAGGAGGCTGAGGATGCCGAGACCGCCTCGGTCGGAAGGGCGGGGTGGGGATGACCGACCTGCTGGCGATCGTCGCCACCGTCGTCCTGCTGGCGCTGAACGCGCTGTTCGTCGGGGCCGAGTTCGCGCTGATCTCGGCCCGGCGGTCGAGCTTGGAGCCGATGGCCGAGGCGGGCTCGCGGCTGGCGAAGATCACCCTTGGGGCGATGGAGAACGTCTCGCTGATGCTCGCCGGGGCGCAGCTCGGCATCACCGTCTGCACCCTGGGCCTCGGCGCTCTCGGGGAACCGGCGGTCGCGCATCTGCTCCGCGGACCATTCGAGGCGGCCGGGATGCCCTCCGCCCTGCTGCACCCGGTGGCCTTCGCCATCGCGCTGGGCCTGGTGACCTTCCTGCACGTGGTCGTCGGCGAGATGGTCCCGAAGAACATCGCGCTGGCGATGCCGGAGCGTGCGGTCCTGCTGCTCGCCCCACTCCTGGTCGGAGTCGTCCGCTGCGGCAAACCGGTCATCGCGCTGCTCAACACGATCGCGGCCGTGTCGTTGCGGCTCGTCGGCGTCGAACCGAAGGACGAGATCGCGAGCGTCTTCACCCGCGACGAGGTCGCCGGACTCATCGAGGAGTCGCATCGGGAGGGTCTGCTCGCCGAGGATGAACACGACCTGCTGACCGGGGCGCTGTCGTTCGAGGAACGCACCGCGCGTGCCGTCCTGCTCCCGCCGGACGGGCTGGTCACCGTGTCCCCGGCGGTCACTCCCCGGCAGGTCGAACAGCTCGCCGCGCGCACCGGATTCACCCGCTTCCCGGTGCGGGACCCCGAGGGCGGGCTGATCGGCTACCTGCACCTCAAGGACGTGCTGGAGACCCGGCCGGAGCGGCGGTCCAGCCCGGTCGCGGCCAAGTGGACCCGGCCGCTAGCCCGAGTCGGCGCCGACGACAACCTGCGGACGGCGCTGGCGACGATGCAGCACTCCGGCGCGCATCTGGCCAGGGTCACCGACGCCGACGGTACGGTCCTCGGGCTCGTCGCGCTGGAGGACATCCTGGAGGAGCTGGTCGGGGAGATCCGCGACGACGCCGTTCGCACGGTCGTGATCCCCACCCACCAGCCCGCCTGAACCGTTCGGTCCCGTATCTCCCGTATCTCCCGGTTACCTTGCCTATCCAGAGGCTTCGGTGTCCGATTTATCCCTCTGGATAGGCAAGGTGGGGATCAGCGGCGGGGTTCCCGGGCGACGATGACCGCCATCGACGGCGCCCACCAGTAGCTGCAGTCCGTCGGCGGCTGCAGGCCGTCGACGACACGCACGCTGAAGGTGCGGAAGTGGCGGAGCAGGGCCCGCTGATGCCGCCGGGACACCGAGTCGATCTCGTTCGAGTAGTAGGTGAACGAACCGCCGTCGGCCAGGTGGTCGGCGGCGTGCGCGAAGAAGTGCTCGGCGAAGGTGGGGCTGCGCACGAAATACTCGTCGACCTCGGTCTCGTCGAGGGGATAGGTGTCAAAGAGGATGCCGTCAAACCGGCCGAGGCCGGGTATGGCCTCCTGCCAACGCCCGGTGATGATCTCCACCCCGCGGCGCCCCGCGGGGCGGGCCCACTGCTCGGCGACGCGCACCGTGGCCGGGTTCGCCTCGATGATCGTGTGCCGGGCCGGGCCGATCTCCTGGACGAACCCGGCGGACAGGCCCAGGCCGAACCCGACCTCGAGGACGGTACCGCCCGGCTGGGTCACCTCGGCGGCCAGCGCCCGCATCAACGGCGCCTCCCAGGTCTGCATCACCTCCTGGCCGGAGACGAGCAGCGTGCCCTCGACCACCGAGGGGACCGCCGCGTCGATGGCTGTGTCGATCGTCGGACGAGGCGCCCCGGCCACCATCGTGCCGGCCGTCTCGTCCAGCGCGCTGAGATCGGCGACGAACTCGTCGAGGGCCCGGTCGAGCAGCAACCGCCGTGGCTCCTCGGAGACCGGGGCGAGCAGGGACCGCGAGGTCGGGGTCAGTGTCACGTCGAACTTTGCCGCGCGGCGGAGCACAGGGCCTCCCAGATCATGCATCTTTGCCGGTATTGCGCTATATTCCGTCCATACTGGTTCTGTCCATACTGCGATCTTCCATCCTTTACTGCGATACTCTGCCTGTGCGCCCGCGCCGGTCCAGGCATCCGCCGTATCTGAGAAGGTCGCCGGTCTCGGCGCACCTTGGGAGCGGGGCAGGGCGTGCGTGGCCGTTGTCCCACTACGGGAGTGGGGCACGGTGACGGGGGCGACACCACCTCCGCTGCCCGGCGACGCCGTGCGCCCGCTCCAGCTGACCGATCCGCGGCGGCTCGGGGTCTACCAGGTGATCGGCCGGCTCGGGCAGGGCGGCATGGGCACCGTCTTCCTCGGCCGGGCACCCGACGGAAGCGCCGTCGCGATCAAGATGATCAGGCCGGAGCTCGCGCAACGGCCCGAATTCCGCGCCCGGTTCGCCCGCGAGGCCGAGAGTGCCCGCCGGGTCCGCCGGTTCACCACGGCCGCCGTGCTGGACGCAGATCCATACGGGCCCCAGCCCTATCTCGTGACCGAGTTCGTCGAGGGTCCGACGCTGTCGAGGCGCGTCTCCGTGCGGGGGCCGCTGCGGCCCGCCGATCTCGAACAGCTCGCAGTCAGCGTGACGACCGCCCTGAGCGCCATCCACGCGGCCGGGATCGTGCACCGCGACCTCACCCCCGGCAACGTCCTGCTGTCCCCGGTCGGCCCCAAGGTGATCGACTTCGGTCTGGCCCGCGAGTTCAACGCGGACACCGACCTGAGCCACAACGTCCGGCATGCCATCGGTACGCCCGGTTACATGTCCCCGGAGCAGATCCTCGACGCACCAATCACCTCGGCGGTCGACGTCTTCGCCTGGGGCGCCGTCATGATCTTCGCCGCCACCGGGCACGCGCCGTTCGGCACCGGTCGCATCGACGCCATTCTTTACCGCATCGTCAACGAGCCACCGCGGCTCGACGGAGTTGGCGGCGAGCTGCGCAACCTCGTCGAGATCGCGATGGCGAAGGACCCGGCGGCCCGGCCGAGCGCGGAGGAGCTGCGGACAGCGCTGATCGGCGGGGGTAGCCTCCCCGCGCGCCCGGAGCCCGGCACCAGACCGCCCGGACCGCCTGGCACCGCGCAGCCCACCGGACGTGCCCGCCGCTGGGCCCGGCGCCGGCCATCAGGCGCCAAGGGGCCGGCGCCCAGGCCGGAGCGGCCCGGCAGCACGGGCAGCACGGGCAGCACCGCCGCGAACGTGGCGGACATGCCCGTTACCCAGCTGTCCCCGCCGCCTGTCGCCCCGCCGCCGCCGATTCCCGCCCGGACCCCGCCGCCGATTCCAGCCC
>NZ_CDWWEW010000067.1:0-16844 GCF_977966315.1 Frankia sp. CeRuru1 | reverse complement strand
GGTAGGCCCAGCCCGGCGTGCCGGGCGGCGGCGGTGGTGTCACGACGGCTCGCACCTCCCGGACCAGCCCGCTGCCGAGGCGTTCGAGGGCCTGCGGGGACAGCTCGTGCGCCCGGCCGAGGAACTGGCGGGCACGCAGGGCCAGAGCATCATCCAACCCGGTGAGGTCGAGGGTGGCGGCCCAGCCGACGAGCTGGGGCGGGACGGACGCCGGCACTCCGCCAGTGCGCGGCACGCTGGCCTGCAGGACGACCGTGCCGGCGAAGACGTCCCCCAGCCGCTTCGCGTGTTTCGACACCAGCATGCTGATCACTGCGGGCAGGCCCAGCAGCAGTCCGGGACGTTCGACGACCGCCCCGACCAGACCCCGGGCGAACGCGTGCCGGAAGTGGATGGGACCTCCGTCGTCGCGGACGACGCGCAGCCCCAGGGCCATCTTGCCGAGGGTCCGCCCGCGCGTCAGCGTCTCGCAGGTGACCGGGTACCCGAGCACGATGCCGACATAGACCAGCAGGAACACCGTGGCGATCAGGGCGTCGTTGTCGGGCTGCACGATCAGTAGGGCCGCGGCGCCGACCGCGTAGAGGATGTAGAGCTGGATGAGCAGGTCGAGCAGGCCGGCGATCAGACGGGAGCCCAGCCGAGCCACCCGCAGTTCGATGGTGATCGCTTCACCTGTGACGATCGCCTCACCCGTGAGGACACCCGTGCCGGCGAGACCGGCGGATCCCTTTCCTGTGACGACCTGGTTCATCTGGGCCCCCCGGGACCTCGATGGGTATCCGGACATCACTTTATGGCCTACGCTGCCCGGTTCGATCCTCCTCGCCGGGTGGTGCCGCCGACGGCGGTGAGGACGGTTCGGACGCGTGCGGCTCGACGGTCTGCGAGGATCTCGACGGTCTGGGAGGATGAGGCCGTCATGGATCTTGATGCGTACGTCGCTGTGCACCGGCCGGAATGGGTCCGGCTTGGTCGGCTCGTCGACAAGGCCGGCCGGCCGCGGCGGATGGCACCGGACGAGCTCGACGAACTGGTCGAGTTGTACCAGCGCGCGGCTACCCACCTCTCGGTTATCCGCAGCCGGTCGTACGACACGACCCTGGTCGACGATCTGACGAACCTGGTGACGCGAGGCCGGGCGGCGGTGGGCGGCGCACCTGACCCCGGCTGGCACGTCGTCGGTCGTTTCTTCGCGGTGACGTTTCCGGTGGCCGTGTACGAACGCCGATGGTGGGCTGTCGCGACGGCGCTCGGCTCCCTGCTCGTCGCGCTGGCCGTCGGTCTGTGGGTCGTGCACGACGCCGAGGTACAGGCGAACCTGCGTGCGCCGGACGCGGTCGCGGATCTGTGCCGCCACGGCTTCGCGTCCTACTACACCGAGAATCCGGCCTCGTCCTTCGCTAGTCAGGTGTGGACGAACAACGCCTGGGTGTCCGCGCAGGCGGTGGTCTTCGGGGTGCTGCTGGGTCTTCCGACCCTGCTGGTCATGTTGCTGAACGCGCTGAATCTCGGCGTCGTCGGCGGATACATGACCAGCTGCGGGGAGAGCGGGCAGTTCTTCAGCCTGATCCTCCCGCACGGCCTGCTGGAGCTCACGGTCGTGTTCGTTGCGGGCGGGGTCGGGCTGCGTCTCGGTTGGACGATCATTGCACCGGGTCCGCGCAGGCGGGTGGAGGCCCTGGCCGCAGAGGGGCGCGCAGCGGTGGCCGTCACGATGGGGATGGCGCTCGTGCTGGCCGTCTCCGGGCTGATCGAGGCGTTCGTGACCCCGTCGGGGCTGCCCACGGCGATCCGGATCGGGATCGGCGCGGTGGCGTTCGGCGGCTTCATCGCTTACGTCCGGCTGTACGGCAGCCGGGCGGCCGCGGCCGGAGAGACCGGTGACATCGACACCGGGCGCGGCGGCGCCGACCTGCTCCCGGTGGCCTGACCGCGCCGACCGGGGCCCGTGGCGGGCATCACATTTCTGGGGCGGCGGGAAGGCTGCCCGGCGATGTACCTGTTCGGTAGGTACATGCGCGGCGTCCTGGGGTGAGCCGTGACGCCGACGAGAGGGAGCCTCATGACCACCGCGTTCGACCCGATCGATCTGGGCGGACTTCGCCTGGCAAACCGCATCGCACTGGCCCCCATGACCCGTAACCGGGCCCCCGGCGCAGTCCCGGCTCCGGCCACGGCCACCTACTACGCCCAGCGTGCCGGCGCCGGGCTCCTCATCACCGAGGGCACCCAGCCCTCCGTCGGTGGACAGGGCTACCCGAACACCCCGGGCCTGCACAGTGAGGAGCAGGTGCGGGCCTGGCGGCAGGTGACCGGCGCCGTGCACGAGGCCGGCGGAGTGATCTTTGTCCAGGTGATGCACGCTGGTCGCATCAGTCATCCGGACCTGCTGCCGGGCGGTCTCGTCCCGGTGGCCCCCTCGGCGGTCCGCCCGGCCGGCCAGGCGTTCACCGGCGAGGGTATGCAGGACTTCGTCATCCCGGCCGAGCTGACCGAGCAGGGCATCATCGAGATCATCACCGATTTCGTCGCCGCGGCCCGTAACGCCGTCGAAGCCGGCTTCGACGGCGTCGAGATCCACGGCGCCAACGGCTACCTCGTGCACCAGTTCCTTGCCAGGGGCACCAACCGGCGCACCGACGGCTGGGGCGGCTCGGCGGCGGGTCGGATCCGGTTCGCTGTGGAGGTCACCCGGGCGGTCGCCGCCGCGATCGGCGCTCATCGGGTCGGCCTGCGGATCTCGCCGGGCACCACCTTCAACGACATCACCGAGGATGACGTGCGCGACACCTACGTCGCGCTGGTGGACGCGGTCGCTCCGCTGGGGCTTGCATACCTGCACATTGCGGAGAACACCGGGCGCGAGCTGACCCGAGAGCTGCGGGAGCGCTTCGGCGGTCCGCTCATCCTCAACCCGCTCACCCCCGACCACCCGACCGGGCCGGAGGAGCTGTCGCTCGTGGAGAACGGCACCACCGACATCCTCAGTTTCGGGACGCTGTTCCTGGCCAACCCCGACCTGCCCGTCCGGCTCGCGGCCGGCGGCCCGTTCAACTCGCCGGACCGCGCCACCTTCTACGGTGGCGACGAGCGCGGGTACACCGACTACCCGGCACTCGCCGACGCCGACGCCGACGCCGATGCCGACGCCGACGCCGATGCCGACTCTGTGGCCGTGACCGTGGTTCAGCAGGAGTCGCCCGAAGCCGGGCCGGTCGTCACCGCCTAGCGCGACAACCTGTACGCGCGCATGGCCGGGCGGTGGGAGGGGCATGGTGTGCCTTGGCCGGCTAAGAACCGCGGAAACCGGCCTCCTGGACAAGAGCGCGACGCGGTCGGTGCGATGTCCCGTGACGCCGCCTTGTCAGCGGCCATCCCTGGACCAGGCTGGTCAGAGTACCGTCTACCGCCACGGAACCACCCGGGGGACACCGGCCGGCCCGGCCGGCACCTCGCGAAATCACCTCGATGATTTCGCTGGGTAGTCGTCTAGATCTGGGTGGTCGTCTAGAGCCGGCCGAGGGATTTCAGGGTGAGGTAGGTGTCGGTGACGGCCGCCGCGTAGCTGCTCGGCGGTGCGTCCACCACCTCGACCCCGCGGCGGCGCAGCGTCTCGGTGAGCTCCCGTCGCCGCAGCAGAGTCTGTTCGGCCGCCGCGGCCGCGTACACCTCACGGACGTCACCGCGGCCGGTCGTCATCTCGTCCACGCGCGGGTCGCGCAGCGCCGCGACCACGACAGTATGCCGCGCGGCCAGCGTTGGCAGGGCCGGGAGCAGCCCTTCCTCGATCACCGCCGGCACCAGGTCGGTGAACAGGACGACCAGGGACCGCCGCGAAGTCCCGCGCAGTACCGTCGACACGATTCCGCCATGATCGGCCTCGACCAGGGCCGGTTCCAGGGTGGCCATCGCGTCGCTCATCCGGGCGAGTAACCCATGATCGTGCCTGCCTGGCAGGGTGATCCGGGGAACGCTGTCGTGCGCTACGAGACCCACCCGGTCACCCGCGCGCAGCGCCACCGCGGTGAGTAGCAGCGCGGCGTCGAGCGCATGGTCCAGCCGGGGAGTATCGCCGATCCGCCCGGCCGAGGTCCGACCCGTGTCGAGTACGCAGACGACCCTGCGGTCGCGCTCCGGTCGGAACGTGCGGACGACGACGGTCCCGCGCCGGGCGGTACCCCGCCAGTCGATCAGCCGGACGTCGTCGCCGATCACATAGTCCCGCAGGCTGTCGAACTCGGCGCCGGCGCCCGCGCCGCGGATGGCGACCTCGCCCTCGACCTCCCGCAGCCGCGCGAGAGCGGCCGGCAGATGGCGGCGTGACGTGAACGGCGGCAGCACCCGGACCCGCCATGCGCAGTGATGCCGTCCCTGCCGGCCGGCGAGGCCGAGTGGCCCCAGCGAACGGACCGTGATGCGGAATGGCTCCCGGTCGCCGCGCCGGGCCGGATGCAGCGTCGTCTCCAGGAAGCGCCGCTCCCCGGCCGGAACGGTGACCCGGTGCTCCCGTGGCCGGGACCCCGAGGACGGCGGCCAGGCGTCGCGGATGTGGGCACGCACCGTGCGGGTGCCGCCGTTCGTGACGCCGAGCACCAGCGGAACGGGCTGACCCAGCCGCCCGGCGGTCGGTCCGGACCGGCTGAACTCCAGCGTGCGGACCCCACCCGCCAGGGCGAGGTCGAGGGCGACCAAGCCCACCACCACCAGATCGACCAGCACGAGGGTCAGGCCCGGGGCGGGGGACAGGACGACGGCCAGCGCCCCGAACAGGGCCAGCGCGACGGTACGGCCGGTGATCGCCACCGTTTCCGCCTACCGGGGCACCGGAACGGTGGCGAGTACCTGTTCGAGCACGACGTCGGCCGTCACGCCGTCCAGTTCGGCCTCCGGGCGGAGGCTGATCCGGTGCCGCAGGGTCGCCCGGGCCAGCGCCTTGACATCGTCGGGGGTCGCATAGCCGCGTCCCGACAGCCACGCCCAGGCCCGGGTCGTCGCCAGCAGCGCGGTGGCGCCGCGGGGGGACACCCCGAGCTGTACCGACGGTGCCGCGCGGGTCGCCCGGGCCAGGTCGACGATGTAGGCCAGCACCTCCGGGTGGACTCCGACGGTGAGCACCGCGGCGCGGGCGGCCGCGAGGTCCGCTGGTCCCGCGACCGGGCGGACCCCCGCGGCGGGCAGGTCGGAGGGGTCGAACCCGCCCGCATGGTGGGCGAGGACACGGACCTCGTCGTCGCGGGGTGGCAGTGGCAGCGTCACCTTCACCAGGAAGCGGTCGAGCTGCGCCTCGGGAAGCGGATAGGTGCCCTCGTGTTCGATCGGGTTTTGGGTGGCGAGGACGGCGAAGGGGGCCGGCAGTGGCCGCGGGACGCCCGCCACGCTGACCTGACGCTCTTCCATCACCTCCAGCAGAGCGGCCTGCGTCTTCGGTGGAGTCCGGTTGATCTCGTCGGCCAGCAGGAGGTTGGTGAAGACCGGGCCCTCCCGGAAGGTGAACTCGGAACTGCGGTTGTCGTACACCAGCGAGCCGGTGACGTCGCCGGGCATGAGGTCCGGGGTGAACTGCAGGCGCTTGGTGTCCAGTGCCAACGCGGTCGCGAGCGTGCGGACCAGCAGCGTCTTCGCGACGCCGGGCACCCCCTCGAGCAGCGCGTGTCCCCGGCACAGCAGGGCGATGACGAGCCCGCTGACCGCCGCGTCCTGACCAATCACCGCCTTGGCCACCTCACCGCGCAGCGCGATCAGGGCTCGGCGGGCCGTCTGGGCGTCCGGTGGTGCCGGCTGCTCTCCCGGGCCCGGCGCCGCGGCGGACGACGATGCGGTCGAGGGCGGGGGGGCTGCCGTCGGCGCGTCGATGCGTGGGGATGTCACCGTAGGCCTACCTGTCGATCGAGCTCGTCGAGCGCGTGGGCCAGCGCCAGCAGCGCCGCGTCCTGCGTATCGCGTCGAGGGGCGCCGAGGCCGGCCCGGGGAACGCCCGCTGCGGCGGTCCGCTCGGATCCGCCGTCGCGATACCGTCCGGACTCGCCGGATGCCGGCCGCTGTCCGTTCTCGGCCGGGTAGCGGCCTGACTGGTACCAGTCCCTGGCCCGCCCGAGGTGACCGGGCGGTCCGGCGGTCTGCGGCGGCATGCCCGAACCGTACAGGAGCGATCCGATCTCCGAGGGTGACCGTCCTGTCTGCTCGCTGGCAGCGGTCACCAGAGTGACGGGATCGGGGCTCAGGGAACCGGCGGGGGTCCAGGCCAGGGGCAGGCCCATCCGTTCGGCCAGCCGGACGCGCGTCCCGGCCCGCAGCGCGTCGGCGGTCCTGTCCCGGGCGTGTGCCGCCGCGTACAGTCGCCCGCGTCCCTCGACCGTCTCGGCCGCCCGGACGACCACCGGGAGGGGCTCCGGCACCGGCGGCCCGAGCCGCCGGCCACGCCACAGCGCCAGCAGCGCCAGGACGACGACGATGTGCAGAAAGGCCCACCAGAAGGCGGACGGCAGCAGATCCACCATGCTTTTCGTGCCGACCCCGCCGGCCCCGCCCGCGTCGGGTGTGATCCAGGACAGCACGGGTTGCCGGGCGAGCAGGCCGAGGGCCAGCGCCGCGTTCCCCGTGCGGTCGAGGTGCTCGTTGGTGAGGAACCCCGCCGAGCCGAGCAGCACCAGCCGCCCGCCACTGACGCGTGGTGAGCCCGATCGGGTGAGGGTCAGCCCGGCGAGGCGCGCCTCGCCGGGCGGGTCGCCGTAGCACAACGAGACCGCCATATCGCCGGGACCGGCTCCGTCGCCCTGGCGGGTGAAGGTCTCGTCGGCGCCGATCGAGGTTGTTCCGGCCGTGGTCGCCTCGGGCAGGAGGCACCGCGGATCGCTCTGCTCGCCGCCGAGCCCGGCGCCGAGTTTGCCGCCGGGCTCGGAGTCTGCCGTGACCACCCCGACATCCAGGGCACCGAGCACCGTGGCGCCCGGTGCCACGAGGACGACGTCGGCGCCCTGCCAGACCCGTCCGAGCAGGGCGATCAGCTCGTCATGGGTGAGCCGTCCCGGATGGACGACGACCAGCGTCGCTCTGTCACCCGCCCCGGCTGGACCGACCCCGCCGCCCGGACCACCGGGGTTCGGCACCTGCTGCCGGCCGCCGGAAGGGTTGTCCGTGGCGGACACGATGATCCCGCGTGCCCGCAGGATCTCGGCCAGGGCCCGGGTTCCTCCGGGCTCGGCGGAGGCCACGTTCAGGTAGGCCGGGCCGCCGGGCCGCCCGGCCAGCGCCGAGACGACCACGTAACAGAGGACCAGGACGCCGAGGACGGCCACCACGAGGATCCCGCGGCGCACCGCCGGGGGCCTGGGACCGCTGCGCAACGCGCTCGGCGACCCCCGCCCGGACCGGCCGCCGGCGGTCCCGCCGCCCGCCGTCCCGCCGCCACCGAGATGGTCGCCGATGATCGCCGGGGCGCCGGGGATGGTCATGCCGGGACCGCGAGGGTGTCTGCGCTGCCGGTGCCGCCGGTGCCCCCGGTGCCGCGACGCAGCTGGGCCAGGGCGCGGTCGGCCTCGACCAGGACCTGGTAGCCGGCCGCGGACGCCGGGCGCCCGCCGTACCAGATCTCGCTGAAGACCTCGACCGCCGCGGCGAGCGCCGCGGCCGGCTCGAGCGCCGTGCCGGGTCCATCGCCCGCCGCGCCCGGCCGGTCCGTTCCGCCCCGGGGATGCCCCCCATCGGGGGACGGCGCGATCCTCGCCACGTCCTCGACGAGTTCACCGGCCGTACGGCCGGGGCGCGGGTCGAGCACGCCCTTCTCCTCCAGCATCCGCACGATGGCCCGTAGCCGGGACCGGACCGCCTCGGCGTAGGCTCCGCGGGCGGCGTGGCCGTCCGCCTCGGCGCGCAACTGCGCCGCGGTCGACGAACTGGACAGGTCGTCATCCTCCCGCCTGGTACGCGCGCCGCGGCGCACCGGGCCGAGCCACCACCGTAGCGCCACCGCCACGACGACCAGTACGAGGACGAGCGCGAGGACCCCGAGACCACCCGGCCCTCCGCCGAGGCCGTCTCCGCCAGGGAGCAGCCAGTGGACCAGATCCCCGATCTTGTCGTCGATCCACCGGACCGCCCGGCTCCACCAGCTGGGTTCGGGACTCCTGTAGATGTGCTTGGAAAGTTCCCGCCGAGCCTCCTCCCGAGCTCCGTCCCGAGTGACGGGACCACCGAGCGTCATCCGGAGGGCCGCAGGCCGGCGGTGCGGGCGCGGGCCGCCTCGGCGAGGGTCACGTCCAGACCCTCGCGTCTGATCCTGAGGTCGACGTAGAGCAGGACGACGGCTCCGGAGACGATCGGTGTGGAGATCGTGGTAGCGAGCAGACTGCCGATCGCCTGGACGATGTAGCCGGTGACAGTGAGGTTACCCCTGATCGGGTCGCCGAACACCGACTCGGAGGAGGCCATCACGATGCTGGCGGCGATGGCGAAGATCGCACCGAGGAACCCCGCCACCAGCATGGCGAGCAGCAGGATACCGAACGTTCGCCACCATGATCCACGCACGATCGCGATTGACCGTCGCAGCGCGTCGCGCACGGTGCCGCCCTCGAGGACGTACGCGGGCGTGGCCAGCGCCAGGTAGACCCCGACGACGATCGCCCCGACCAGCAGCGCGATCAGCCCCAGCACCACCGACAGCGCCACGATGACCGTGAGGCCGAGCAGGCCGGGCAGCCGTGGCGCGACCCGTCGGACCGCGTCGATCGTGGTGATTCGGCTCCCCAGGGTCGCCTCGCTCACCACGACGCTGAGCACCCCGGAAAGGAAGAGCCCGAGGATGAGATCGAGACCGAGCATCGCGACGGTGATGGCGGCCCTGGCGCCCGGCGACGCGTCCTCGCCGCTGATCGCGACGGTGGTGGACACCGTCTCCACCACCGCCGCGGCCGCCACCGTCACCCCGACGGTCGCGCCGGGATTCGTGCGGATCGTGGCGAACGTGCCGTCCAGGATCTCGCCCAGAGCGAGGGGGCGCAGCGGGATGATGCCCGGTTTCGGGACGGCTGGGCCCCACCGCCACTGTCCCCACGGGCCCTGCGGGGCGCCGGGTGGCGGTGTGCCGGGCGAGGCCCAACCGGGTCCGTCGGCCATCGGTGTGTCTCCACTCGTCGCAGTCGGTGTCGAGGTTCGGTGTGTCGAGGTAAGGATGCCGTGCTTGTGGTGGGCATGCTGCGGCCACTATGAGGATTCTGTGCTCTCGGCCGGGATGGATGCTGGGGATGCCGGCGGAATTACGCGGTCTGGCCGGGATGTGCTGGCCGGGATGTGCCGGCTGGGCCGCGCACCACCTCGGCTGCGGGGCCGGTCGCCGACCGAGTCGCCCAGGGTTGTCCACAGCCGCTTCACGACTGCCGGGGGCGGTATCCACAGATCACCACTCGGGGCTGGTCGGCCCGCGGCCCGCGGCTGATCCTTCCTGTCATGCCTCGAGCCACGTTGTCCCTGCTCACCAGGAATCTCGCGATCCTCGCTGATCTGATCATGCCGCTTGCCTGCGCCGGATGCGGCGACTGGGGGGCATCGGCGTGCCCGGCGTGTGTCGCCGAGCTTCGTGGTCCCGTGTTCCTCGCCGCCGCGGGCTCCCTGGCCACCCCGTGGCGGCGAGGGCTGCCCCCGTGCCTGGCCGCCGCCCGCTACGCCGACCGGGTCCGGGCGCTCCTTCTCGCCTACAAGGAGCGTGGCCGGCGCGACCTGGCCGGTCCGCTGGGCGGCGCGCTCGCCCGCGCGGTGGCGCGGGCGGTGTCGTCGGGCGCGGTGGGTGCCACCGACGTGCATCCCGGTCTCCGTCCTCGCGGGCGCGGTGTGGTGCTGGTCCCGGTGCCTTCGAACCGCGCCGCGCGGCGTCGGCGTGGTTTCGACCACCTCGAGCTGCTGTGTTCCGTGGCGGCCGCGGTCCTGCGCCGACGCGGGCACCGGGTCGGAATCGCTCCCGTGCTGCGGCCGGTGCGGCACACGGCGGACCAGGCCGGGCTGGGGGCGGTGGCACGGTTCGTCAACCTCACGGGCGCCTTCGGCTTGGTCGGTCCCGCCCGCACGGCCCGGCTGGTGCGGGCCGCCGACGATCTCTCGGACGGGCCTCCCGCGGACCCGTGCATCGTCGTGGTCGACGACGTACTGACGACGGGAGCCACGGCGGGTGAGGCGGTACGGGCCCTACGAGCCGGCGCCCTGCGGGCGAGCGCCGTCGCCGTGGTGGCCGCTTCGGGCCCGACGCGCGGACGGGACCGCTTGCTCGCCTTGACGGGGCCGCCGGGGTGAAACTACCAGTACGCACCGCCTGACCAGGCAGTAGGCGCAACGGCCGAGTGGCCCGACGGAGCGGGAGTGACCGCTTGTCGGTCGCGGTGCACTCGTCGTGCGGATACCGGGCCGGCGGGCGGAGTAGCGCCGCCGCTGAAGGGAAGGGAGCCGAATGCGGGCAGCCAGCCGTAGAACGTTGGGAAGGTGCGACAACCGTAGATAGGGCGCCCGGGGGGATCGTCTCGGCCCCGCGGAGATGGTTCCTTCCGGAAGCTCCGAGACACCGGCGCACGGTCGGCAGCCTTGGCGAGGGCCGTGGGCGCCGGACAGGCGAACAGGAGGTGGATCGCGTGGACATCGTGGTCAAGGGCAGGCACACCGCGGTTCCGGAACGGTTCCGCAATCATGTCCAGGCCAAGCTCGCCAAGTTGGAACGGCTGAACTCCAACATCATCCGGGTGGATGTCGAGCTGTCGAAGGAACGCAATCCCCGGCTGTCCGACGTCTGCGACCGAGTCGAGCTGACCGTGTACTCACGGGGTCCGGTGATCCGGGCCGAGGCCGCCGCGGCCGACTGCTACGCCGCCCTCGACCTGGCCACCGGCAAACTGGCCGAGCGGCTGCGCCGGGCCGCCGACCGGCGGGTCCGCCACCACGCCAACCACGCTGGCGCCAAGCCGACCGGGATCACCTCGGTCCCGCTCGGCAGTCTCATGCCGTTGGAGGGCACGAAGCCGGCGGCTGCCCTACCGGCCGGTGCCGAGGATGCCGGTGCCGAGGATGCTGGTGCAGCCGGAAGGAGTGGCAGTGGCGGGTCCAGGCCGGTCGTCGCCGCTCCGGCCGACGAATCCACCGCCAGGATCGGTGCGGGCGAGCAGAGTGAGCAGGCTCCGCTGATCGTCCGGGAGAAGACCCATGAGGCGGAGCCGATGTCGCTGGAGGAGGCCCTGTCCAACATGGAACTGGTGGGGCATGATTTCTATCTCTTCCTCGACGTCGACCTCGGCCTCCCTAGCGTCGTCTACCGGCGGGTCGGTTACGACTACGGTGTCATCCGGTTGTCCGGTTCGGCGGCGGCCGGCAGGTCGGGGCCGGCGGGCGCCGATCAGCGGGACGAGCGGCCGTCGCCAACCCGGGGCGCCTTCGTGAGCTCGGCCGCCGCCGTTTAGACGATCTGAAGGCCGCGTCCGCCGGCCGACGTGGGACTATTTGCCTCGGGTGTCGGAGTACACGGCGCACCGCCCCGCGTGGAGGCACGCGGGGCGGTGCGCTGCGGGCAGTGGTCCAGGGAGGTCAGATGACGGTGGAGGAGCAGCGCTCTGAGGAGATGCTGCCGACGCCATCGGAGGCGAACCCCATCCGGGTGCTGATCGTTGACGACCATGCGCTGTTCCGGCGTGGGCTGGAGATGGTGCTGGGGCAGGAGGTCGACATCGAGGTCGTCGGGGAGGCCGCGGATGGTGCCGAGGCGGTGACCATGGCTAAGGAGATGGCGCCGGACATTGTGCTCATGGATGTGCGGATGCCGCGCCGTGGCGGGATCGACGCCACGAGCGCCATCAAGGAGGCTGTCCCGAGCGCCAAGATCGTCATGCTGACCATCAGCGACGAGGAGGCCGACCTCTACGACGCGATTAAGGCGGGGGCCATGGGCTACCTGCTGAAGGAGATCTCTATCGACGAGGTCGCTGCGGACATCCGCGCTGTGTACGGGGGACAGAGCCTCATCAGCCCGTCCATGGCGTCGAAGCTGCTCAGCGAGTTCGCAGCCATGATCAAAAACAAGGATGACCGCCCGCAGCTCCCCACCCCCCGGCTGACCGATCGGGAGATGGAGGTGCTGCGGCTCGTCGCCAAGGGCATGAACAACCGTGACATCGCCAAGCAGCTCTACATCAGTGAGAACACCGTCAAGAACCACATCCGGAACATCCTGGAGAAGCTCCAGCTGCACTCCAGGATGGAGGCGGTCGTGTACGCGGTCCGGGAGAAGCTGCTCGAGATCACCTGAGGCCCGGTCGGGGGCGTCACCGCGGCGCGGGATCGTCCGGTAGGAGCGATCCCACCCAGCAGTCCCGCCGGTTACCGTCGCCCAGCAGCAGGGCCTGGCGCAGGGTGCCCTCCACGGTGAAACCGGCCTTCTCGGCCACGCGGCGAGACGCGAGGTTGCCGACCGCGGCCCGCCACTCGATCCGGGCCAGCCCCAGAGCTCTGAAACCCCAGCGGGTCAGCGCGGCAACGGCCTGGGAGGTCACTCCCCGCCCGCGCGTCGGCGCCGCGCACCAGTAACCAATCTTCGCATCGCCGTCGCCGGAGAGATCCGCCAGTCCGACCGAGGCAAGGAGCTGCTCGGTCGTGGCATCCACCACCGCGAACAGTGCCCCGGTCCCGCTGGCCCAGCTCTGCGGCGACTGGCGTGAGACGAAGTCCACCGCGTGTTGGTACAGATACGGCGTCGGGACTCTCGTCCACCGGCTTATCTCCGGGTCCTGGCAGGCCTGGTGTACGGCGTCGGCGTCCCGGGGGTGCCAGGGGCGCAGATGCAGGCGGCCCGCCGTGATCTCCGCCGGTTCGAGAGGTGCCATGCTCCAACCTTGCACCGGCCGCCACCGTTGCCGCCGGTCCCGGGCACCCATCCGCGCTCCCGGTCGTTGGACAGTGCGGCGTGGCATGGGCGGACGATGCACGCCGTGCTGTCATCCCGTTCTGGTCGTTCCCGTCCGCGCGACCCCTGGCCCCTCGCCGGCACCCCTTCCCGTCGCCTGCTCCTCACCGGTCCCAGCCGGAGGAACCGCGCGCGGATGGATGTTGTAGGCGGCTATCGAAGGGCTAGCATCGTGGGGTCGGTGACCTCGCCGACGCGCCTGCCGGAGGAGTTTCGCCCGTGGTACTAGACAAGATCTTGCGTGCCGGCGAGGGCCGGATCCTGCGCAAGCTCAAGGCGATCGCCGAGCAGGTGAACCTGATCGAGGATGACTTCACCGGCCTGTCCGACGGTGAACTGCGAGGCATGACCGACGAGTTCCGCCAGCGGCTCGCGGACGGGGGGGAGACCCTCGACGACCTGCTGCCCGAGGCCTTTGCCGCCGTGCGGGAGGCAGCGCGGCGCACGCTGGGCCAGCGGCATTTCGATGTGCAGGTCATGGGGGGCGCGGCCCTTCATCTTGGCAACATCGCCGAGATGAAGACCGGTGAGGGCAAGACGCTGGTCTCGACCCTCCCGACCTACCTCAACGCGCTGGCCGGTAAGGGTGTGCACGTCATCACCGTCAACGACTACCTCGCCCAGCGCGACGCCGAGAACATGGGACGGGTCCATCGTTTCCTCGGCCTCACCGTCGGGGTGATCCATCCGCAGATGCCGCCGCCGGTCCGGCGGGCCCAGTACGCCTGCGACATCACCTACGGCACCAACAACGAGTTCGGGTTCGACTACCTCCGTGACAACATGGCCTGGAGCTCGGAGGAACTCGTCCAGCGTGGCCACAACTTCGCGGTCGTCGACGAGGTGGACTCCATCCTCATCGACGAGGCCCGCACGCCGTTGATCATCAGCGGTCCGGCGGATCATCCGACCAGGTGGTACACGGAGTTTGCCCGGATCGCTCCGCTGCTCGAACGCGATGTCGACTACGAGGTCGAAGAGGGCAAGCGGACGGTGGCCATCACCGAGTCCGGGGTCGAGAAGGTCGAGGACCAGCTCGGCATCGAGAACCTCTACGAATCGGTGAACACCCCGCTCGTGGGCTACCTGAACAATTCACTGAAGGCCAAGGAGCTCTACAAGCGGGACAAGGACTACATCGTTACCGACGGTGAGGTTCTCATCGTCGACGAGTTCACCGGCCGCGTGCTCCACGGCCGTCGCTACAGCGAGGGAATGCACCAGGCGATCGAGGCCAAAGAAAAGGTCGAGATCAAACAGGAGAACCAGACCCTCGCGACGATCACGCTGCAGAACTACTTCCGGCTCTACGGCAAGCTCTCCGGCATGACCGGTACCGCCATGACCGAGGCGGCCGAGTTCCACCAGATCTACTCGCTCGGGGTCGTCCCCATCCCGACGAACAAGCCGATGGTCCGGCTCGACCAGCCGGACGTCGTCTACAAGACCGAGATCGCGAAGTTCGACGCCGTGGTGGAGGACATCGCCGAGCGGCACGAGAAGGGCCAGCCGGTCCTGGTCGGCACCACCAGCGTCGAGAAGTCCGAGTACCTCTCGAAGCAGCTCCGCAAGCGTGGTGTGCCGCACGAGGTGCTCAACGCCAAGCACCACGAGCGGGAGGCGGCCATCATCGCCGAGGCGGGCCGCAAGGGCGCCGTCACGGTGGCGACGAACATGGCCGGTCGTGGTACGGACATCATGCTCGGCGGCAACCCGGAGTTCATTGCCCAGGCCGAGCTGCGCCAGCGCGGCCTCTCGCCGATTGAGACCCCCGAGGACTATGAGGCGGCCTGGCAGGAGGCCCTGGAGAAGGCCAGGCAGTCGGTGAAGGCCGAGCACGAGGAGGTCGTCGACGCCGGCGGCCTGTACGTGCTCGGCACCGAGCGGCACGAGTCCCGGCGCATCGACAACCAGCTGCGTGGCCGGGCCGGCCGGCAGGGCGACCGCGGTGAGTCGCGCTTCTACCTTTCCCTCGGCGACGATCTCATGCGGTTGTTCAACGCGGCCGCGGTCGAGGGCATCATGGATCGGCTGAACATCCCCGAGGACGTCCCGATCGAATCGAAGATCGTGACTCGGGCGATCCGGTCGGCCCAGACCCAGGTCGAGGGGCAGAACTTCGAGATCCGCAAGAACGTCCTCAAGTACGACGAGGTCATGAACAAGCAGCGCACCGTGATCTATGAGGAGCGCCGCAAGGTTCTCGGCGGTGCTGATCTCCACGAGCAGGTGCGTCACTTCGTCGACGACACCGTCGAGGGGTACGTGCGCGGAGCCACCGCCGACGGGTACCCGGAGGAGTGGGATCTCGACACGCTCTGGACGGCGCTCGGGCAGCTCTACCCGGTCGGTGTGGTGGCACCCGATGTCGATGATCGTGACGGGCTCACTGCCGATCATCTGCTCGAGGACATCCAGGTCGACGCGCAGGAGGCGTACGACCGGCGGGAACTCGACCTCGGCGACGGCCCCGACAGCGAACCGATCATGCGGGAGCTGGAGCGACGGGTCGTCCTCGCGGTCTTGGACCGAAAGTGGCGCGAGCACCTCTACGAAATGGACTACCTGCAAGAGGGCATCGGGCTGCGGGCGATGGGACAGCGGGACCCGTTGGTCGAGTACCAACGTGAGGGTTTCGACATGTTCCAGACGATGATGGAGGGTATCAAGGAGGAATCCGTCCGGCTGCTGTTCAACGTCGAGGTTCAGGTCGCGGGGCAGGAGGAGGCCGCCGCGCCGGTGGGCGTCGAGCCGGTCGCGTCCGCCGCTCCCGCACCGCCGGCCGGAGCCGCGACCCTGCCCGCTCCGGTGGTGCCGACGATCCCGGGCGGCGCCGGGCCCGTCGCGGACGCGCAGCCCGCTCGCCCCGCGGCGGCCGACCAGACTCCGCCACCCCCTTCACCGGTTCCGTCCGCACCGCCGCCGGTCTTCGTCAAGGGGCTTGAGCCGCGGCGGCCGACCGGTGGCCTGCGCTACACCGCGCCGTCAGTCGACGGTGGATCCGGGCCGGTCACGACGGTGGACGGCGGGTCGGGACTGGGCCGCCCGGCTGGAAACGGTGCGCTCAGCGCCGCCCGCGGCGAGGCCGGCACGGCGCACCCCGGTGCGGGCACGCGTCCCGCTCGCAATGCGCCCTGCCCGTGTGGGTCAGGCCGCAAGTACAAGCGCTGCCACGGCGACCCGGCGCGCCGCAACGCCGAGTGATCCATCCCTGGAGCCGGTGGCCGCGCTAACCCACCTGCAGGGTTGTCACCCGCCAGCGTCCGCCGGACGACTCCATGCGCAGCGCGAGTGCGGCCACCCGGGCACCTCGGCTGATGACCGCCGAGACCTCGGCGACTCCGGGTCGCGGTTCGCTGACCCGTACGCTGCGGACCTGACTCCGCCTGCGATCCATGGTCTGGGCGACGATGCGTTCGAGATCGTTCTGCAGGCGGGGCGTCGTCCATCCGGCGAGATGCGAGGCCGGGCGCACTCCGCCGAGCGTCTCGACGATCGCTCTGACGATGACCACCGCCGTTTCCCGGGGCGGTGGGTTCGTCCGGCTCCCGGCGGGGCGCCCCGGCCGCGGACCGGCTACCGGTTCGAGACCCGGCACCACGTGTGACGCCGCTGATCCCGTTCCTGTGCCCGTGACCGTGCGTTCGGGCATGGCGAGGTGCCGAGGAGTCCGATCGACCGTCGTCGTGCCACCGGGCTCGGTCTGGCCGTCCGCGCCGCCACGGCCGCGCGGCGGCCCGCCGGGTCCCGCCGGGCCGCCGCGGCGGCGTCCGCCGCCTCCCGGGGCGGTCACGGGCCGGCCTGGACGATCGGCGGTGGTGCGTCCGGCCGGCCGCACCCGGGGTCGGGGCGGCCTTGTCGACGAGCCGGTCGAGGCGCCGGCCGGCGAGGGTCCGGCCTCGTCGTCATAGGG
>NZ_CDWWEW010000066.1:0-16872 GCF_977966315.1 Frankia sp. CeRuru1 | reverse complement strand
GTCGGTCGGGAAGTGGAAGCGGCAGTTCCTGGAGGCCGGCCGCGCCGGTCTGGCCGCCGGCGGGGCGTCACGGCCGTCGTCGTGTGACGAAGCTCGCGCGGTCGCGGTCGACGAGCTCAAGACCGCGTCCGGCGAGGCTCATGTCGCTCCGTGGGCGTAGGAGAGGCCGCCGGAGGGGCGGCTGACCCCCGCCGGGATCTCGAGGTGAACCGCGACGACGACGCGCTGCCGACCTCAAGATTCTGCGAGCTGATCGGCATCCCGCGCCGGACCCAGGCCTGCGGCCCGCTCGGGAAGAGGCCGTGGCCGACGCCAGTCGTCGACCGCCCGGAGCCAAGATCTTGACGCGGCACACCCGGGCGCCCATCGAGCATGGCAGACTCCCGGCGGTACGGTTGACGTGTAATCATCTGACTACCCTCGCACAACTGCCCGGCAGATCAAGGAGATTCCAGACCGATGAGCTCTCGCGTGCTGGCGCTGGGCCACTACCAGCCGGCCAGGATGTTGACTAACGATGATCTGTCGAAGCGGGTCGACACCAACGACGAATGGATTCAAAGCCGGGTCGGCATCCGCACCCGCCATATCGCCGACGACGAGTCCGTGGCAGACATGGCCGCCCGAGCCGCCGAGAAGGCCCTCAGCTCCGCCGGCTTCACAGGCTCCGACATCGACCTCGTCATCGTCGCCACCTGCACCGCCCTCGGCCGCTCACCGAACACCGCGGCCCGGGTCGCAGCCCAGATCGGCTCCCCCTCCCCCGCAGCTCTCGACATCAACACCGCATGTTCCGGCTACCCGCACGCCATGGCAGTCGCTGACCAGGCCATCGCCGCCGGCTCCGCAACCAAGGCACTGGTCATCGGAGCAGAGAAGCTGTCCGACTTCACCGACTGGTCCGACCGCACCACCTGCGTGCTCATCGGCGACGGCGCCGGCGCCGCGGTGGTCGTGGCCTCGGAAAAACCGGAGATCAGCCCGGTCGTCTGGGGTTCGATACCCGACATGGGCCATGCAGTGGTCATCGAGGAGAAGTTCTCGCAGGAAGGCCAGGCGGTGTACCGCTGGGCCACGACCGCTCTGCCCGCGATCGCCCTGCGCGTCTGCGAGCAGGCCGGAATCAGACCGGAAGACCTGGGCGGCGTCGTCCTCCACCAGGCCAATCTGCGCATCATCGAACCGATCGCGCGAAAGATCGGCGCCGTCAACGCGATGATCGCACGCGACGTACAGGAATCAGGCAACACCTCGGCCGCCAGCATCCCGCTCGCCTTCTCCAAGCTGGTCGAAGGCGGAAAGATCGAGAAGGGCTCGCACGTGCTGCTGTTCGGATTCGGCGGCGGACTGTCATACGCAGGCCAAGTCGTCCGCTGCCCATGACAGCCGCGGCGGCGCGACGCCGCGCGGCTGGAGGGAGCGCGGGCCCGAGCGCCGGCATTCGCCCCCAACCGCGGCACGGCGGCACCCTCGGCAACCCGCGATGGCCGTCTTTGTCCCGGAGCGACACACCCCCACCCCGGACGATCAACCAGCCCATCCCGATCTACACCACGCAGTGGGACTCACCCAGCCGTTGGTCACTCGTCATCGACAGCGACCACTCGTCCACATGAGACGGCGTCCAGTGCCACGGGTACTCATTGCACTAACTTCGCGAGGTACACCGAAAGATGTGACCTAGATCACTTCCTTAAGCGCAGCGACTCGGTATGGCTGGGGCCTAGGGCTGCGGCTGGTTCTTGGCGGCTGCCGGTCGGTACTGCATGATCCATGTCTCGACGTCGGCGGGTTGCCAGAGACGGACCGTACCTTGATCGATATGAGGTGCGGGGAAGTCTGGGCGGTGAGAAAGCTGGCGGGCACGCTCGGCCGTGATGCCGAGGCGTCGTCCAATATCGCCCGTCGTCCACAGGTCGTTCTCGCCCATGGGCTACAGCCTATTGCGGCACCCCAAGCATCTCGCTACTCTTGGGGTGCCCCAATAGGCGGCCCTGGCGGTGAGCTCCTACCCTCTCCGCCAGGGCCTTGATCTCGCACCCTCCTGGAAGGGAACGTGACCTATGCCCATGATCTCAGATGGTGAGTCTCGGCTGCCGGACAGCATGCGTTCGGATCTTAGTGTGGTGCTGATGGCGCATCCGGCGAAACCTCCGGCAGTCGAGATGCCGCCGGTCATACCGGGTTTCCAGGTCCGTCGGCCGGTACTCGTGTTTCCGGGCGGCATGCGGGTCTGTGTCGACGCTATGAGCACGGATCGTGAGGCGGCTACCTGGTGGGCCGATCTGGCGGTACAGGCTACGTATGCGTCCATCTGGCACGGCAACCGACCGGAAGACGAGCGAGAGATCACAAAGAGCGAGTAACGCAAGACCCGCGACCGTGCGGCGGCCGGTGACCTCGCCTGGGGTTGCCGGCCGTTCGCCGTTTCCGGCCTTCAAGGCGGTAGAGAAAGTCTGCGACGACATACCCAGGGCCGGGCACGTCAGGGGCGGACATCCCGCGCTGACCACTCGTTGGCGAGGATCGAATACAAGATGCTGTCGCGCCATGCGTCGTTGGTGTGGACGTGGTCGCGGAGGCGTCCTTCCTTCGCGAAGCCGAGGTGTTGGACGACGGCGATGGATGCAGGGTTGTTTGGGCCGATCGCGGCGGTGATCCGGTGCAGGCCGAGGCCGGCGAACCCAAACCCGATGATGGTGCGGACGGCGTCGGTGGCGTGGCCGTGGCCCCAGTGGTCGGCGTGGATGGCGTAGCCGAGTTTTGCGGCTTGCACGCCGCTGAGGCCGAGGCGGGCGAAGCCGATCAGGGTCGCGTCGAGGTCGACGGCCATGTAGAACTCGGTGCGGGGCTGCTGGCGGGCACGGTCGAGTATGCCGGCGAGCATGGTGTCGGACTGTTCGAGACTCTTGGCGTCAAACGCTAGGTAGTCGGTGACGCGCCGATCGCCGACAAGGCCATGGACGGCCTTGCTGTCGTCCGCGGTGAACTCGCGGAGCGTGACGGCCGTACCGGCGAGCTGGAGGGGGTGGAGGGTCACCCGTCTACCGTGGCAGAGCGTTCGCGGGAGTGCGGGTGAAGGTCTCTATCTCCTCTTGGAGGCTACGGGCGGCCGGGTCGACACCGAGATCGGACGTGGCGATGGCGCGGTGAAGGCGCTGCACAGAGTGCACGATTCCGTTGATCCGTTGTTCGGGGATCAGACCGAGGACCGGCATGACGGCATCGGCGGCGCCGTCGAGGTCGCCGCGGGCGATGCGGGCGAACGCAAGGCCAGTGTGGCTGCCGGCCTGGTCACCGAACGCCCACTCGGGCCGGTTGGTGTCGCTGTAGGCGTCCACGGCCTGTGCGGAGTAGGTTTCGGCGCTGTCGGCTTCGGTGGGTAGCCAGTGCAGTGCGTCGGCGGCGTAGTAGGTCTGGCGGGCGTGGGAGAAGGTGCAGATGCCGCCGATCTCGTCGAGGTCGTCGGATGTGACCTCATCTGCGGCGCGTTCGGCCCGTTCGATCGCGGCGCGCGTCTGCTCGACGTTGCGGACTGCGGCCCATGCGCGTGCTTCGCTGAGGGGGAGCCAGACGGCGACGGTGCCGCCGCTGCAGGCGGCGAACGCGGATCCGGCTTGCGCGTAGCGAAGGGCTTCCCGCGGCCGGCCAGACCAATAGGCGATGAGGGATTGCAGTCCGCGCACCCATGCGCGTAGCCCGTCGTGGTCGGCCTGCTCGGCGCAGACGAAAGCGGTGCGCGCGTGGGTCATGGCCGCGTGGGGGACGCTGAGATCGTGGGCTGCCTTCCCGAGTAGTCCGCCGATCACGCCGCCGAGTAGGTAGAGCTGCTGGGCCTGGGCGGGTTTCTGCCGCCGTTCGAGGAGGCTGAACAGGTTGTCCTGTACCTCGGCGAGCGGTCCGAGGAGTTCGGAGAGCGGTTGTTTGGGATAGGCGACAGCGAGCGTCCGAACGTCGTCGTAGACCTGTTCGATGGTCTCTGCGGTCAGCGTCGCCTGATGGGTCAGAACGAACTGACGGGCGCGGTGGGCAGCCATGTTGACTATCTCCTTCTGGTGGCGGCGGTCAGCCTCGCGGTGTCCGTCGGGCTCGGCGCATGTCTCCTGGTTGTGCAGGCCGACCAGATCGCCCCCGGCGTTCAGGGCGTCGTCGATTGCGTGTATGAGGCGGGGTGACGGGGTCTTCGCGCCGGTCTCGACCTTCGAGATCAGGCCCTGGTCGACGTCGACGCGGGCGGCGAGTCGTTGTTGGGACAGGCCGGGGGCGGTCCGGCGGCGGCGTATCTCGGTGCCGAGCATCGCGGACATGACGCCATCGTGAACCCGCCTGCCCTGGTCGGGGGCCATGACCTCGGCGTGGGCATATGTACGGGGCACGGTCATACATTCCTCCGCCCTGCGATCCGGATCACGATTGCGGTAGCGGCTCCGGTCGGGCTGACGCAGGGTCCCCGGCCGGCGCCGAGGACCGACGGGAAGGGATGTGGAGATGGCCACGGCGTTGGATGAGTCGATCGAGGTGGAGATGGCGCAGCCGTTCACCCCCGCGTGGGAGCGTATCCCGGGGGTGTCGGTGGACGGCCCGATACTGCGGATCGACCCGGCGGAGTACTTCTTCAGGCGTAGCGACCGGCCGGTGTGGATGTTGGTGGACTGGGACCTGGTCACCGACAGGCTGTTGCCGCTGTCCGAGACGGACACGGCGGCGGTGGAACAGCAGGCGTTGGAGTTCGTCCGCGCGTTCGGTCAGCGCACCGATGATCCGGCGGCGGTTCTGCGGACGGCGGATCAGGTGTACGGCTACCTGTTCTCCCCGGCTGTCATGGACGATCCGGATCTTGACGTGAGCGCGCGGGACCTGCGGATTCTGCGGGAGTCGGCGACGTTGGCGGCGTTGAACCGGGTGGAGCTGTCCGGGGACATCTCCGACATCGGGCCAGCGTGGTTCTTCGCGGCGACGGCGCAGGTGGTGTTCGATCTGGATACCGCGGCGGCGGAGCGGATCGATGACCTGTACCACGGCGGGTTCTTCAACGAGTATCGGCGGGTCGCCTCCGTCCGGGCGCACACGGCGCTGGGCGGCCGGCTGGTGCACGGCTGCCAGTCGTCGCCGAACATGTCCGGTGGTGTGGTCGCGCCGTACGGGGTCGATCTGGCCCGGTTCCGCGCGGACCTGGGCACGATGAAGCGGGAGTGGATCGCGTCCATCCGCGCCCTGGCCGGTTCCGTCGCGACGGCCTGAGTCCCTGGGGCCGGCCGGTGACCGTATCCCGCCGTCACCGGCCGGCCTGTGCTCTCGTGGCGGGAAACGTCGTCGGAGATCGAGAATGGATGACACACCACAGTCCGCGCTGCTGGCCGGGCTGGTTGACCAGATCGGCCGGGGCATGCCCCTGTCCTGCACGCGGGTCCGGGTTTGGGGGATGTCCGGGGTGGAACGGGTCCGTTTCACCGACGGCCCTGGTCTGATCTTCAAGTGGGCACGGGAGCCGTTCACCGCGGAGGCGGACATTCTGCGGCACGTTCGCAGGCAGGGTGTGCGCGTGCCGGCGGTGGTCGCGAGCGTCGTCCGTGACGGCATGCTCGGCATGCTGCTCGAAGACCTCGGCTACGCCGATCGGGACGCGACCGGGGACTATGCGGTGCGGGCGGCCCTCGCGGTTCATGACGCGACCCCCCCCGACGCGCTGCGGCTGCCGGTGGTGGACGGGGCCGCGTTGACCGCGTTGCCCGGTCGGGCGCTGGCTCGGCTGGCGGAGCTACGGGCGGCGGGACGGTGGACCGCAAGCACCGACCTTGACCGGTCGTTGCGGGTGCTGGCGGCGCACGCCGATCGGCTCGCGGACGGGGCCGGCGTTGCCCCGTTCGGGCTGTGCCACAGTGAGTTTCACCCGACCAGCCTGCACGTGCGGGGGGACGGGTGGTGGCTGCTGGACTGGGCTCGCTGTTTCGTCGGCCCCCAGGTGCTCGACCTGGCTTCCTGGCAGGGCACCCAGCAACCGGCGGACCCGGCGAGCCTGCGGCGGCTGATCTGGGCGTACATCAGGGCCGGCGGGGCGGCGGAGACGTCCCGGCCTCGCGCGGGCCTGCCTGCGGAGGTGTGGGCGCTGGGCTGGCACCGGCTGTGGATCATCACATGGTATCTCGATCAGGCCACCGTGTGGATGCCAGACCCCGGGCGGGACGATTTCGTGGCGTCGGTGGTAAGCCGGCACCTTCACGAGGTGACGGCGTTGCTGTGGGCACCGTCGCTGTGAACGTCGGCGTGTGGGAACGTCACGCCCGTGCCCGGATCGCGGCCGGTGACCTCCTCCATCCCCCCGGCCCGCCGCGTTTCGCCTGGACACGTACCGGGGCCGGCGACCCCGGTGCCGCGCTCCTCGGGGATGTGTCCGGCAAGACGGTGGTGGAACTCGGATGCGGCACCGGCGATAACCTCGCGTACCTCGTCGATTACTGTGGCGCCCGCGGTGTCGGCGTCGACGCGGCGCCCTCCCAGATCCGGCGGGCGCGGGCACGCTGGCCGGCACTTGACCTTCGCCACGCCGATGCTCTGCGGTTCCTGTTCACCGAGACCGAGCCAATCCACGTGTGTTACAGCGTGTTCGGGGCCATCGGCCTGACACCCGCGACGCCCGTGCTGTGGATGATCCGACGCCGGCTCTCCACGCCTGGCCTGCTGGCCTTTTCCGTCCGCGCCGTAGATGAGGGCATGAAACGGCCTACCCGCTCGGGTACGCGCTGGTACCTCCACGCTCCGGAGAGCTGGAAGCGCCTACTACGCCGGGCTGGCTTCAGCGACATCGACATTCGTGCTGCCGACACCCACCTGACCCCGACTACGCTGATCGTCACCGCATGGGCGTAGGGGTCGGCACCCCTGTGCTGGGGGGGCGCGTTCCACCGGCGGCCGATCAGGCCCCGGAACCGGTGCTGATCCGTTCCCGGTACCGGCTCGCCCGGTAGACGCCGAGGATGCGGTGGTCGGCGTAGAAGGACAGCTCCTCGAAGGCGCGGGCGACGGCCGGCTCCTCCGGGCTGCCCTCGATGTCGGCGAGGAACTGGGTGGCGACGAAGCCCCCGCCCACCATGTAGCTCTCCAGCCGGGTCATGTTGACCCCGTTCGTGGCAAAGCCGCCGAGGGCCTTGTAGAGCGCGGCGGGCCGGTTGTGCACCTTGAAGAAGAACGTCGTGACGATCGGGCCGACACCGGCGGCCGCGCGCAGGTTCTCGCCGGACAGAATCAGGAACCGCGTCGTGTTGTGGTCCGCGTCCTCGAGATCGGCCTGGAGGATCTGCAGCCCGTACGCCTCGGCGGCGAGCCGGGAGGCGATCGCGGCCCTGGTCGGATCGCCGGCCTCGGCGATCTCCCGGGCGGCCCCGGCGGTGTCGGCGTGGGCGACCGCCGTCAGACCCAGCGTGCGCAGCGCCTCCCGGCACTGGGCCAGCGCCTGGGGATGGCTGTGCACCGTCTTCACCTCGTCGAGGGTCACCCCGGGCAGGCCGAGCAGCTGGTGACGGATCGGCAGGAAGTACTCGCCGATGATGTGCACCCCGGGGCGGGGGAGCAGATGGTGGATGTCGGCGACCCGACCCGCGGTGGAGTTCTCCACCGGGATCATCGCCAGGTCCACCTCACTCTCCTCCAGCGCGGAGAAGCACTCGTCGAAGGTCTGGTAAGGGACCGCGTCGTAGTCTGGATAGACGTCCCGGCAGGCGATGTGGGAGTTGGCTCCCCGCTCGCCCTGGAACGCGATCCTCTGTCGGGCGGTCATCCATGTCCTCGAATCCGCTGGATCGGGTACCGGCTGGGTCCGTACCGGTGCCGGTGTTGACTCCTCGACCGTACAGTTCCCGGGCGACAGTCCCCGTGCCCGAGAGCGGGCTCAACCGTCGGCGGCGAGCGTGCGCGGCAGCGTCCGTGGCTCCGTCTCGGGCGGGAGCAGGCGGATGGCCTGCCAGGCCTGCGTGAGCCCGGCCGCATCGTCGACTCCGAGTTGGACGGCGCCGACGTCGAGCCGGCTGCGGAACCGTTCGTCGGCGATTTTCAGCGCCACCGGCCACCCGAACGCCTCCGCCGCGGCGAGGGCCTCGGCCTGGTTGCCGACCCGCCGGCTCGGCCAGGCGCGCAGGCCGACCCCGGCCAGCAGGGTCGCGACGGCGGCATCGGGCAGCCACGCCCCGTCCTTCGGGTAGCGCTCGGCCTCGGCACGGGCGCGGTCCAGGCCGATGCCGGCCAGCACAGGGACGCTGCCCTGGTCCCGGGTCCGCCAGGCGGCATGATCGGCCGCGCGGGACAGCGCGAGCGCGGCCGACTCCGGCGAGGCGTAGGACGGCACCGACCCCGGGCCCGGGGTACCCGAGCCGTCCCGGACAGCCAGATGGGCAGGGATCCCATCCTGCCCGAGAAAGGAGGCGAGCACCGGCAGGCCGCTCTCGACGGCCACCGCGCGCACCGAGCTCGCCAGCCGGTCGACCTGCGCGTGCGGGGTGACCAGGGTGATGATCGCGTCGACGTCCCCGGAGGTCGCGACCGCGCGCAGCGCGGCGTCGAACCGGTCCGGATCGGCCAGCGGCCCGAGATCGACGGGGTTCGTGGCGTGCCGATGGCCGACCAGCGTGGCGAGGCCGGCGCAGGTCGACGCGGACAGCGCCGGCACGCCGAGCCCGTAGGTACGGCAGGCGTCGGCGGCGAGCGCCGCGAGCGCGCTGGAGGTCCCGACGATGCCGACCCGCCGGCCGGCCGGCAGCGGTTGGCAGGCCAGCAGTTGGGCCGTGTCGAACAGCTGGCTCAACGTGTCGACGCGGATCACTCCGGCGCTGCTGAACAGGGCGTCGATGTCGCTGTGGGCGGCCTCCCGCCCGCTCTTGAGTGCCACGACCGGCTTGTGCCGGCTGAGCTCGCGGGCGATCCGGGCGAACCGGCGTGGGTTGCCCAGGCTCTGCAGATGCAACATGACCACGCCGGTTCGTGGATCGGAGCGCCAGTACCGCAGCAGGTCGTTGCAGGAGACGTCCGAGCGGTCCCCGATCGAGACGAACGTGGAGATGCCCAGGGCGCGCCGGGAGGCGTCGGTGAGGAACGTGCCCGCGAGCGCCCCGGACTGGGTGAACAGGCCGACCCGGCCGGGCGGGGGGTCGCCGACCGCGAAGGTGGCGTGCAGCCGGACCGTCGGGACGGTGTTGATGACGCCCATCGCGTTCGGCCCGATCAGTCGCATGCCGCCGTCACGGGCGATCCGGATAACGTCCGCGAGCCGGGCCCGTCCCTCGTCACCACCGTCGGCGAAGCCGGCCGCGACCACAATGACGGCGCGTACCCCCTTCTCCGCGCAGGCCCGCATGACCTCGGCGACCCGTGGCGCCGGCACCGCGACGACCACGAGGTCGATCTCGACTGGGACGTCACACAGGTCCCGGTAGGCGTAGACGGATGCCACATGGGTTGCCGCGGCGTTGACCGGATAGACAGAGCCGGTGAACTCGCTGGTGAGCAGCCGGCGGAAGACCTCGTGACCGACCGAGCCCGGCTCGCGGCTTGCCCCCACCACGGCGACCGTGCGCGGGTGGAGCAGCCGGGCGATGCTGCGTGACTCCGCCAGGTTCTCCCGCAACGGATGCCTCCTCGCTGGTTCGTCGCCGGTTCCTCGCTGGTTCGTCGCTGGTTCGTCGCCGGTTCCCGTCGGCGGTGGGGAAGACCGCGACGCCGGCGCGACGCCGTCCGGAAGCGAGATTTACTCGTGTCGTCGCGGGTAGGTCCGGGTACGTCCGGACAGCATCAGGCAGTCAGCGAGGTGACCATCATGACCGATCCTGGGACGTCGCGCCTCCCGCGGGACGACGCGAAGCAGCAGCAGCTCGACGCCGTCCGAGTCGGCGACGACGGCGCCCGCATGACCACCGACCAGGGGATCGGTGTCGAACACACCGACGACTCGCTCGCGGCGGGGGAACGCGGTCCGACGCTGCTGGAGGACTTCCACTTCCGGGAGAAGCTCACCCGGTTCGATCACGAGCGCATCCCCGAGCGGGTCGTCCACGCCCGCGGTGCCGGTGCCTACGGGTACTTCGAGGCGTACGAGTCGCTCGCCGACGTGACCCGGGCGCACTTCCTGGGCGAGGCCGGCCGGCGTACCCCGGTGTTCGTACGGTTCTCGACCGTCGGCGGTTCCCGCGGTTCCGCGGACACGGTCCGGGACGTACGCGGATTTGCCGTCAGATTTTATACCGAGGAGGGTAACTTCGATCTCGTCGGTAACAACATGCCGGTGTTCTTCATTCAGGACGGTATCAAGTTCCCCGACTTCGTCCATGCGGTGAAGCCGGAGCCGCACAACGAGATCCCGCAGGCATCCTCCGCGCACAACACCCTGTGGGACTTCGTCAGCCTCGTCCCCGAGTCGATGCACATGATGATGTGGCTGATGTCGGACCGGGCACTGCCGCGCAGCTACCGGATGATGCAGGGCTTCGGCGTGCACACCTTCCGGTTCGTCGATGCCGCCGGGCAGGGGACCTTCGTCAAGTTCCACTGGCGGCCGAAGCTCGGCACGCACTCCCTGGTCTGGGACGAGACACAGAAGATCGCGGGCAAGGACCCCGACTTCAACCGGCGGGACCTGTGGGAGTCGATCGAGAACGGTACGTTCCCGGAGTGGGAACTCGGCGTGCAGCTCGTGCCGGAATCCGACGAGCACGCGTTTGACTTCGATCTTCTCGACGCGACGAAGATCATTCCTGAGGAGCGGGTGCCGGTGCGGCCGGTGGGACGGCTGGTGCTCAACCGCAACCCCGACAATTTCTTCGCCGAGACCGAGCAGGTGGCGTTCTGCGTACAGAACGTCGTCCCCGGCATCGACTTCACGAACGACCCGCTGCTGCAGGCCCGGCTGTTCTCCTACCTGGATACCCAACTGATCCGGCTCGGCGGCCCGAACTTCGCCCAACTGCCGGTCAACCGGCCGGTCGCGGCGGTGCACAACAACTCCCGCGACGGTTACGGGCAGCATCGCATTCAGCAGAGCCAGACGTCGTACTTCCCGAACTCGATCAGCGGCGGTTGCCCGGTGCTCTCCGATCCGGCGCACGGGGGGTACGTGCACTACGCCGAGCGGGTCGACGGGAACAAGATCCGTAAGCGGAGCGAGAGCTTCAAGGACTTCTACAGCCAGGCCACCCTGTTCTGGAACAGCATGTCCTCCTGGGAGCGGCGGCACATCGTCGACGCGTTTAGCTTCGAGCTCGGCAAGGTCGACTACACCCAGATCAAGGAGCGTGTCCTGGGACATCTCGCCCAGGTGGACCACGAACTCGCGGCTGGGGTCGCCGAGAACCTCGGGCTGCCGGTGCCACCGGAGAGCACCCCGAACCACGGACGGTCCTCACCCGCGCTGAGCCAGGCCGACCAGCCCAGCGGGGTGGCCACCCGCAGGATCGCGGTGCTCGCGGCGGACGGCGTGGACGAGGTGGCATTGCGTTCGGCCACCGCCGCGCTGCGCGAACAGGGCGCGATCCTGGAGGTTCTCGCGCCACACGGAGGCATGCTCGCCACGGTGTCCGGCGACGCGCTGCCGGTGGACCGAACGCTGGTGACCATGTCCTCGGTCCTCTACGACGCGGTGTTCGTCGCCCCGGGCGAGCGCGGTGTCACCGCACTGACACACAACGGCGAGGCCGTGCACTACGTCGGCGAGGCGTACAAGCACGCGAAGCCGATCGGCGCAGTCGGCGCAGGGGTGTCGTTGCTCGAGATCGCCTCCTTGCCGGGCGCGCGGGTCGCCGACCAGGGTGACGTGGTGGTGTCCGACCGGGGTGTCGTGACGGTCCGCGACTTTGCGGGGCCGTCCGTGCTCGACGACTTCGGTTCCGCGTTCACCACGGCCGTGGCCGCCCACCGGCACTTCGACCGCGCGCTGGAGGCCGTCGCCGCGTAGGGCCGGGCGCCGCGTTGCCGCGTTGTTGCCGATGGTGCCGTCGTGCCGTCGTGCCAGATCGTGACGGTCAAGGCCCGTCAGGTCTTCGAGGAGGCCGGGTTCGCGCGTGATCATGGCGGTCCGCCGGCGTCGTACCGGCGGCGGGCGGCGTGGACCTGGTCGAGGTGCGAATCCGCCCACGTCACCAGCGTCTGGAAGACGGGCGAGAGGCTGCGACCCAGATCTGTCGGCTCGTACTCGACCCGTGGCGGCATCTCGGCGTGATACGTGCGCGAGACCAGGCCGTCTCGCTCCAACTGTCGCAGGTGACCGAGTACCGGGTCGTGGACAGGGTCTGCCCGTGCTGCACGGCGACGACCGCTGCCTCCAGCCCGGCGGGAGTGACCGGCCGGGTCGGCTACGGGCCGGGTCTGCTCGCGCGGGCGGCGTGGCCGGCCGCGTTCAGTCCTTCGGGGCACGCCCGGCCGGGTTGGTCCGGACCGTGAACCCGGATCGGGAGAGGATCGGCACGGGACCGAACGGGATGGCCCGGATGGAAACGGGATGGCCCAGATGGGGATGGTGTCGTGCACAGGTTCGAGGACCGCTGGGTGGTTTCCGCCAGTGATCTTGTCGATGTCGTCGAGTGTGGGCATCGCGTCGGGCTTGCGCACGCGCTCGCCGCCGGGCTGGTGACTGGGGAGACATCGGATGACGGGCCGCGCCGGATCGACCGGGTGCGCCTGACCCCCGCGGACACCACTGCCGTGCGGCACGGCGAGGCGCACGAACGACGCTGGCTGGAGCATCTGCGCCGGTGTTTCGGCGCGGACGGGGTCGTGGCGATCGAGCGGCCCGCCCCCACGCTCGCCGCCCTGGCCCGGGCCCACGAGCGGACCCGCCAGGCGTTGGCCGCCGGGGTTCCCGTCGTCTACCAGGGGGCGCTGTTCGACGGCGCGTTCCAGGGGCGCCCCGACTTCCTCATCGCGGCGCATCTCGATCCGATCACCGGCGCGTCGACCGGGCCCGCGGTCGCGGGCCGCTACGAGCCCTACGACGCCAAGCTCGCCCGGCACGCCAGTCCGGGAGCCGTGCTGCAGCTCGCCGCCTACGCGGCGGCCTTACCGTCGGTGGGCGTACCCGTTCCGCGGTTCATGCATCTGTTGCATCCCGCGCAGCGGGCCACCGCTCCCGCGCCCGGGGTTGTGCGCAGGTTCCGGGTCGACGATGTCGTGCCGATGGTCGGGCACGCGCGAAGCCGTCTCGCCGATCGGCTGGCGGTCGCCCCCGTGGTTCCCGAACCATCCTGGGCCGAGCCCCGGTCGGCCTGCGCCACCTGCGCGTTCAGCGCGCACTGCACGCGCGGCCGGGCGGAGGCCCGCGACCTGTCGCTGGTCGCCGGGCTGCGCGGCGACCAGCGACGGGTGCTGCGCGCGGCTGGCATCACCGCGGTGGAGGAGCTCGCCGCGGCCCGCGACGACCAGCGGCCCGCGACGATGTCCCCGGCGACATTCGCGGGACTGCGTCTTCAGGCGGAACTGCAGGCCGCGCAGGATGCGACGCGGACCGCGGACGACCCGGTCGGGACGGTGACCGTCCGGATGACCGGCCCGGAGGGGCTCGCGGCCCTTCCGGCGCCCGATCCCGGTGACATCTACTTCGATATGGAGGGCGATCCGTACGCGCTGGACGCCGCCGGTCTGGAGTACCTGTTCGGCGCGGTCACCCTCGCGGACGGCGAGGTCTTCCGGGCGTTCTGGGCGCATGATCGGGCGGGGGAGCGGCAGGCGTTCGAGCGTTTCGTCGACTGGGCGACGGAGCGGTTGCGCGCGCACCCCGGCGCGCACATCTACCATTACGCGCCCTACGAGCCGAACGCGTTGCGCCGGCTGGCCGCGCGACACGGCACGCGGGAACGGCAGGTCGACGATCTGCTCGCTGGGCACCGGCTGGTGGATCTCTACGCCGTGGTCCGGCGCAGCCTGCGGATCTCCCAGCCGTCCTACTCGATCAAATACCTCGAACCGCTGTTCCTGCCCGGTGCCCGGCAGGCCGAGGTGAAGAACGCCATCGACAGCATCGTGGCGTACGAGAGCTTCCTGGCACACCGCGCCGCCGGGGAGCTCGCCGCGGCCGACCGCGTCCTCGCTCAGATCGCCGACTACAACCGGATCGACTGCGTGTCGACCCACCGACTGCACCGCTGGCTGCTGGGCCTGCGGGAGGCCGACGGCGGCACGCCGCGGATCGACCTCGCCGCCCCGACCTCCACAGCCTCCGGCACCGACCCGGTAGACCCCGCCGACGCCGACGCCGCCGACGACGCGCTCGTCGACACCCTCGTCGCGGGTCTTCCCGACGACCCGGCTGACTGGACGGACGACGAGCGGGCGCGCGCCCTGCTCGCCGCGGCCGTCGGATACCACCGGCGTGAGAACAAGCCCGCCTGGTGGTCGTACTTCGCGGCGCTGACCGCCGATCGCGCCACGCTGGAATCGGCTGACGACTGCGCGGTCCCGGTGAGCTGGACCGTTGTCGAGGACTGGGTCGAACCGGCCGGGCGACGGCGGCGGAGTCGTCGACTGCTGCAGGCCCGCGTCGATGCGGACCGTCCGCATCCCTTCGACCGCGGCGAGGCGGTGCGGCTGCTCTACCCGGGACCGCCCGGGGCCGAGGGCGTTACCACCGACGCGGTCGTCGAGCGGGCCGAGCCGCACACGCTGCTGCTGCGGGAGAGCGTCGCCCCCGACGACGTGGCCCGCAGGCCGCCCCTCGCCGTGCTGCCCGGATCGCCGGTGCGTCCGGAACCCAAGCCGGCGGCGATCCGCGACCTCGCCCGCCGGACCGCCGACGCCCTGCCGGACCTGCCTGCGGACCCCGCGTTGGACCTGCTGCGCCGTCGCCCCCCGCGGCTGATCGGCCGGGGCGACCTGCCGGCGCCCGGCGAGCACGACGGAGACCAGATCGCCGCCGTGCTCGCCGCGGTGAGCGCGCTCGACGGCTCCTACCTGGCCGTGCAGGGGCCGCCTGGGGCGGGCAAGACCTACCTCGCCGGCAGGCTCATCCGCCATCTCGTCGAGCAGGGGCGCACGGTCGGGGTCTGCTCGACCAGTCACAAGGCGATCGAGAACGCGATGCTCGCCGCGACCGGCCAGCCGCCGGCGGACCCGAATCCCGCGGACGCCCAAGCCGCGGATACCGGGGCCGCCGACGCCCGGGCCGCGGACGCCGTGCCCGCCTGGCGCCCCGCGGTGCCCGCCGCGAAGAAACAGCGGTCCGGGGCGAAGCCGGCTCAGGCGGCTCCGGGCGTGTTCCCGCCCTGGGACGGTCCGCGGGATCTGCGGGCACTTGCGGCGTGGCGCCGGGAGCACCCCGAGGGCCACCTGGTCGGGGACACCGCCTGGGCGTTCGCGAACCCGGTGCTGCGTGGTGACCCCTTCGACGTTCTGATCATTGACGAGGCGGGGCAGTTCGCGCTCGCAGATACCCTCGCGGTGGCCGGCGCGGCCCGCAACCTCGTGCTCCTCGGCGATCCGCAGCAACTGCCGCAGGTGGTGGCCGGCATCCATCCGGACGGCGCGGACGCCTCGGCGCTGTCGCATCTGCTCGGCGACGCCGAGGTGATCCCGCCCGAGTTCGGCTACTTCCTCGATCGGACCCGCCGGCTGCACCCGGCCGTATGCGCGCCGGTGTCGGCGCTGGCGTACCGGGGGCTGCTGCACGCGCATCCGGTGGCCGGGACGCGCGCCGTGGCGGGTGTACCGGCCGGGCTGTACCTGCACGACGTCGAGCATCACGACAACGGCACCCGGTCGGACGAGGAGGTTGCTGTGATCCGTGACATCGTTCGCCACCTGCTCGGTCGTACCCTCGTCGACGGCGGGCCCCCGCGCCCGCTCCTCGGCAGCGACCTGCTGGTCGTCGCCCCCTACAACCGGCAGGTGCGGGCGGTCGAGCACGCGCTGGGCAAGGCGGGCCTGCCCGGGGTGCGGGTCGGGACGGTGGACCGTTTCCAGGGCCAGGAGGCAGCCGTCGTCATCACCTCGCTCACCACGTCCAGCTCGGCCCAGGCGCCGCGGGGGCTGGACTTCCTGCTCTCCCGCAACCGGCTCAACGTCGCGATCTCCCGGGCACAGGTGGCGGCGGCGCTGGTCATGTCACCGGCGCTGCTCGACAGCTCTCCCCGTTCGGTCGCCGAACTTCAGCTCCTCGCCGGGTTAGCCCGGCTGCGTGCCATGGCCCGAACGGACCCGCTCACCGTGCGCTCCCCGATACATTCCTGACACTTTCCTGGTACGTTGCCGGAACCTGATGGGTGGTAGCGATGAAGCCACGGAGTCCACTACGCGCCCGCGGCCCCCAACTCTCATGCAGATATGTAAAGTCCGTTTCGTCGGTATTTGTTTGTGCTTATTGTAAAGACGGTGCTAGGATTCGCGACGTCTGGGCAGGTTGGGGAAGGGGATGCTCATGACTCTTACACTGGCTATTCCTAGCCGTATGCAAACTGTTCTGCCTCGGGCGCTCGCGCGCCTGCGGGCCTCATCGGGTGCACACATTACTTTCGGGGGAATGGTCGCACTCCATTCCCGCACCCTGACCATCACCAACGTGGACGGGCCGGGGCCGGCCGGGCTGATCGGTGTCGAGATCCCAGCCGGGATGGGAATCGGCGGTCAGGTCGTCAAGCATTGCCGGCCGGTCGTCATCAATGATCGAGCTGCCGCGCGAAGAGCGCTGCGATCCACCGCCGCGGAGATCGACGACACCGGTCTCGGTGCGATCATGGCGGTGCCAGTATGCGAGGACGGCGCGGTGGCCGCGGTACTGTATGCCGCTCTCGAACCGGATCTGTCATTCGATGAGTCGGCTATTCACGCAGCTATGGCGGTGGCCCGGTTGATGGAACGCGAACTCGGTCTCGTCAGTGGGGGGCCGCGGTCGAGGGTGCCGTCCGTACC
>NZ_CDWWEW010000065.1:17944-18463 GCF_977966315.1 Frankia sp. CeRuru1 | reverse complement strand
GGGGGACATGGTGGTCGGGGGCGTGATGGCCGGGCCGTCGGCCGTGGTGCCGGTGCCGGAGATGGTGGATTGTGGTGATTGACGCGGGGTACCCGCTCTCGCTGGTCGCCGATGCGGCACGATGGCGACATCTTCCGCGTGACCAGCTTGCGGGACGCTTGCGGGAGGATCGGAACGTCCGCGCGGTCGCGGGATGGCGGGAAGAAGGCAGGAAGGGAGCCGCCGGTGAGACGGGTGGCGGGGCTCGGTCGCGTCCCCGGGCGCCCTCATCGGGCTCGCCGGGCCTCAGCCGTTCCGGCCGGCGGTGGGTCGCCCACCGCGGCGACATCCGAGGCGCCGATGCCTGAGGCGCCGATGCCTGAGGCGCCGATGCCCGAGGCGCCGATGCCCGAGGCGCCGATGCCCGAGGCGCCGATGCCCGAGGCGCCGATGCCCGAGGCGCCGATGCCCGAGGCGCCGATGCCCGAGGCGCCGACTCCCGAGCCACCGGGCGGGCCGCAGCCCGCCGGCGGGGGGGAG
>NZ_CDWWEW010000065.1:13225-17638 GCF_977966315.1 Frankia sp. CeRuru1 | reverse complement strand
CTCCCGAGCCACCGGGCGGGCCGCAGCCCGCCGGCGGGGGGGAGTCCCCGGCTCGGCGGGCCGACTATCACATCCCGGTCGCGCTGCGGGTCTCGGCGGGCTGGTCGTGGCGTCTGATCGTCACGGGCGCGGCCATCTACATCCTGCTGATGGTCGTGGGGCGGGTCCGGATCGTGGTGATTCCGCTCATTGCCGGGCTGCTCATCGCCGCTCTCATCCATCCGCTCGCGTACCGGCTGCAGCGGCTCGGCATGAACCGGCTGGGCGCCGCCCTCACCGCGCTGTTCGTGTTCTTCGCGGTGTTCGTGGGTGTCGGGGTGGCGGTGGGCTTCAACGCCGCGAACGAGATCCCCACGGTCAGCGATCAGGTCAGCGAGGGCGTCGAGCAGATCCGCGGCTACCTGAGAAACGGTCCGCTCCACCTGTCGCAGAGCCAGATCGACAATCTGGTCGACGACATCCGCCAGAGCCTGGCGGACAACCGGGGGCGCCTGGTCTCCGGGGTGATCTCCGGCGCCTCGGTGGCCGCCGAGGTGCTCGCCGGCCTGCTCGTCACCCTGTTCTCGACCTTCTTCTTCCTGTACGACGGGGATCGTATCTGGGACTGGATCGTCACCCGCTTCCCGGACGGAGCGGAGGATCGGGTGCGCGGCGCCGGTCGGGAGGCGTGGAACACGCTGACCGGCTACATCCGTGGGACGGTCTTCGTCGCGGCGGTCGACGCGATCGGTATCACCATCGGCCTGGTCGGCGTGGGTGTCCCGCTCGTCGCGCCGCTGGCCCTGCTGACGTTCTTCGGCGGGTTTGTCCCGATTGTCGGGGCGGCGGTGGCCGGCGCCGCGGCGGTACTGGTGACCCTGGTCTCGAACGGCGTGCCGGATGCGTTGATCATTCTGGGCGTCGTGTTGGCCGTGCAGCAGATCGAGGGGCACCTGTTGCAGCCGCTGGTCATGCGACGGGCGGTGCGGTTGCACCCGCTCGCGATTGTCATCGCGCTGTCGGCCGGTGGCGTGTTGGCCGGCATCCCCGGTGCCATCGCCGCCGTTCCGTTCGTCGCCATGGTGAACAGGGTCGCCGGTTATCTTGCCGCGAGCGGGAAGTGACCACCACCCTGACGGGTTGATCCCGGGCGAACGGTGCCGTCGAACGGTGCCATCGACCGAGGAGACCACATGAGCGCCGAAACTCTCGACACCCCCGCGGCTACGTCCGTACCCTCACCCACGCCCGTACCCCTGCCCGCGGACGCGACCGAAGCGGTCTTCGCCGATCTCTGGTTCGACCCGTCCTGTCCGTGGGCCTGGCTCACCTCCCGCTGGCTACTGGAGGTCGAGAAGATCCGGCCGGTGCGGATCCGCTGGCACGTGATGAGCCTGTCGGTGCTCAACGAGGACCGGGACATGCCCGAGCAGTACAAGCAGCTGCTGGCCAGCGCCTGGGGGCCGGTGCGGCTCTGCGCCGCCGCCGTCGACCGGCACGGTACGGACATCCTGCGCCCGCTGTACACGGCGCTTGGCCGTCGCCGTCACCTGGGCAAGGCGGAATGGGACGAGAACACCTTCGTCGCCGCCCTGACCGAGGCCGGTGCCGATCCGGCGCTCGCCGCCGAGGCGACCTCGACGGCCTGGGACGAGCGGGTGCGGGCCAGCCATGCCGAGGGGATCGGCCGGGTGGGCATGGACGTGGGCACCCCGGTCATCGCCGTGGGGGAGACCGCCTTCTTCGGTCCGGTGATCACCCCGGCACCCAAGGGGGAGGAGGCCGCACGACTGTGGGACGGAGTTCTGCTCGTCGCCGGTACCCCTGGCTTCTACGAGCTCAAGCGGACCCGGGACCAGGACCCGATCTTCACGTGATCGGGCATGATGGCACATCATGCGTGTCCATCTGGGATCTGACCATGCGGGCTTCCGCCTGAAGGAGGCGCTCGCCGAGCGTCTGGTGGAGCTGGGCCACGCGCCCGTCGACCATGGTCCTGCCGAGTACGACCCCGACGATGACTACCCCCCGTTCGTCCTCGCCGCCGCCGCCGCCACCGCCGCCGAACCGGGCAGCGTGGGCATCGTCATCGGGGGATCGGGCAACGGGGAGGCCATCGCGGCGAACAAGGTCGCCGGGGTGCGCGCGGCCCTGGCGTGGAGCGAACAGACGGCGACGCTGGCCCGCCAGCACAACGATGCCAACGTGCTGAGCCTCGGCGCGCGCATGTACACCGTCACGGAAGCCCTGACGTTCGCCGAGGTCTTCCTCACCACGCCGTTCAGCGGGGAGCAACGACACGTGCGGCGGCTGCGGATGCTCTCGGCCTACGAGCGGACCGGGGACGTGCCGTCGGTGCCCGGGTCGACGTCGTCGGCTTCCTGAGACCTGTTCTTCGAGGACCCGGTCTCGGTAGGGCCGCTCTCACGCGGTCCAGCGGATCCGCGGTCGGAGCGTCGGCGGGTCCTCCGGGTACCCCGGCCGCGGCGGTCGGTCGTGCCGCTCTCGGCTCCGGCACGACCGGTTCCGGCACGGCTGGGGCCGCCGCGGCGGACCGGGTCGGTGGGGCTGGTCGACGGGGTCGCCGAGGTGGGGCGTGATCCGCGATGCAATACCATCGATCGCTCGGCCTCGGCGAGGTCGGCGTCGGTGGGCCGGGCGGCGTCGCGGGCCCGCATCGCCGTTCTCGGGGGCAGCTTGCTGCGACCCGCGTCGATGAGACCGCGCAGCTGCGTGTCCGCCTCGCCCGCCCCGGCCGCCTGCGACCGGGCCCGGCCTGCGCGCTCGGGTCGTGGCATGGCTCCTCCATCCGCTCTGGCCGGAAACCTTGGCGGATCATCCCAGAAGCGGGCCGCTCGGGGAGGCCTCGTGACGCGGGTGGACGTCGGAAATCCGCCGGTGCGCGGTTATCCCCCGCGACAGGTTGATCTCCATCCTTGCGTTTCCGAAGGTTTCCGGAAGTTCACCGTCCCGTGTACTACCGGCGGGTCGCCCGACGGCGACAGCGCCGACTGCCCGATCCAGGATGATCCGAGGCGATCCGGGGGATCGGCCACCCCCCTGTCCGAGCTGTTCTCCCCCATCCGTATGCTACACATCGCCAGATGAACGTCCGATAGCCCAGCATATGACCAATAGATGTCCATCTGTACTCAATAGATGTTCATTGTGCCACCTTGCTCGTAAATGAAACGAAAGGAAACTTTAGCATGCATGCTTTGCCACATTTCGGTAGAACACCTGAAACTGTTTGCTGATCTCGATCAGCCGTCACCAACCGCTGCGCCTCGGTGGCTTCAGTCATCGGCTCCGTCGTCGCGGCCTAGGAGTTGAGTCTTGGACTGCGTGCCTGTGAGCGTCGTCATCCCCGCCTACAACGAGGCGATGCGCCTGCCCGGCTCGCTACCCCCGCTGATCTCGGTCATGCACAGGATCCCCGAGGCCGAGGTGATTGTGGTCGACGACGGCAGCACGGACGGCACCGCTGCGATCGCCGAGGAACTGCTCGCGGATCTGCCCGGTGGTCGGGTCCTGCGGCTGCCGTGGAACTCGGGTAAGGGCGCCGCGGTCCGCATGGGGGTGTCGGTTGCGCACGGTGAGTCGATCGCCTTCCTGGACGCCGACGGCGCCTCGGACGTCAATGATCTTCCTCTGCTCCTCGCCGCGCTGGAGCACGCCGAAGTGGCGCTCGGATCGCGCCGGGTCGGGGCGGGTGCGGTCCGCAGCAGCGGCCGGCGGGTCGGCAGCTGGGCCTTCAACCAGATCACCCGGTCCCTGACCAGCCTGGACGTCGCCGACACCCAATGCGGATTCAAGGCCTTCCGCGGTCCCGAGGCCAAGCTGCTGTTCAGCCTTGCGCGCTCCTCCGGATTTGGGTTCGACGTGGAGGTGCTCTCGATCGCCCGGTCGATCGGCTACCGGATCACCGAGGTCCCGGTCCGATGGGCGGAGATACCCGGTGGCACGTTCCGGGTGACCCGGCACACTCCCGCGATGCTCGTCGACGTGATGCGCGCCCGGCGATACCTGAACCGCTCCGCTCCCGGCCTCGTGGTGACGCGTCCCACGGTGCAGTCGCCCGCCGCCGCGGCGGCGCCGGTTCGTCCGGGCGACGGGGCGTCCCCCGCCGCCCAGGTCCGCGTCCCGCCTCCTGCCGTGAGCGTCCCGGCCCCCGCGGAACCGGTGACCGCCGGGCCGCCGGCCGCCGCCCTCACGGCGGCCGTGGGGGGCGTCGAGAAGCCCCTGCGCCTGCCCGCGGACCTGGGCGGTGTGACCCCGCTGCCCCGGAAGGTTGTATGAAGGTCCGGCGAACCGGACCTTCATCTTTATCCTTTGGAGTAAGCGATCCCTCCTCCCGCCGCCGGCCCCCCCACGACGGCGAAGGGCCTCGGCGCGCCGTCACCCTCCCCGGCCGTCGCAGCCCCGGCCGTCGCC
>NZ_CDWWEW010000065.1:2262-13200 GCF_977966315.1 Frankia sp. CeRuru1 | reverse complement strand
CGCGACACGCGGACGTCACGGTGGCTCCTGTACGGCATGGCCGCCGGCTTCATGGTGCTCTCTCTGCTCCAGGCCCCCGGCAAGCTGACCGCCGACACCAAGCTGGACGTCCCCCTCGACCCGTGGGGCTTCATGGGGCGGGCCACCCATCTGTGGAACTCCCTCGCCGAGTTCGGCTACCTGCCCAACCAGTACGTCGGCTACCTGTTCCCGATGGGACCGTTCTTCGGCGCCGGTGACCTGCTCGGGATACCCGCCTGGATCACCCAGCGGCTGTGGATCGCGCTGATCCTCACCGTCTCCGCCTGGGGGGTCGTGCGGCTGGCCGAGGCCCTGCGGCTCGGCGTGCCGCACACCCGGGTGCTCGCCGGACTCGCCTACACCCTGTCCCCGATGTTCCTCGGCAAGATCGGGGCGACCTCCGTGGCGCTCGCGGGCGCCGCCATGCTCCCGTGGATCACCCTGCCGCTTATCCTCGCGCTGCGTCCGGACGGCGCCCTCGGCGCCGACACCGGTACGGCCGCCGCCACCAGTACCACGGCGGCCGATGATGTCGATGCTGCTGACGATCCCGCCCTGGACCCGGGCCGGCGGCTGTCCCCGCGACGGGCGGCCGCCCTGTCCGGACTCGCCATCCTGGGCACCGGCGGAATCAATGCGACGGTCACGCTGTGCGTCCTGCTCTGTCCGGCGGTGGTCCTCGTGTTCGCCGGCGGCACCCGCCGGGCCTGGGCGCTGCGGGCCTGGTGGGTCGTCGCCGTCATCCTCGCCTCGGCCTGGTGGCTGCTGGCGCTGATGGTGCAGGCTCGCTACGGGCTGGACTTCCTCGCGTTCACCGAGACCGCCCAGACGACCACGGCGACGACGTCGGTGGCGGAAGCCCTGCGCGGCGCGACGGACTGGCTGGCGTACGTCCAGCTGCCCAGGCCCTGGCTGCCGGCCGCCACCGAGTACGTGTCCCGGCCGGTGCCGATCATCGGATCGGCAGCCGTGGCGGCGATCGGGCTGTGGGGGCTGTCCCGGGCCGATCTGCCCGCCCGCCGGTTCCTGCTGGTGACGTTGGCTGCCGGCACGGTCTCGGTGGCCGCGGCCTATCCGGGGCATCCGGGCAGCCCGCTGGCGGGTGCGGTGCGGGACCTGCTAGGTGACCAGCTGGGCTTCTTGCGCAACGTTTACAAGTTCCAGCCGGTGGTGCGGCTGCCGATCGCGCTGGGGATCGCGCACGCCCTGACGGTCCGACCTGTCAGCCTCACCGCCCGTGTGCGGAGATGGACGACCCGCGGGGCTTCCCACCGGCACGGCGGGGCTGCGGACATGATCGCGACCGCCGCGGTGAACGTCCCCGTTGTGCTGACCGTGGCCGCGCTGGTCTGCGGCATGACGCCGGCGCTCGCCGGCAGGGCGCTGCAGCCCCGGCCGTTCGCCCGGGTGCCCGACTACTGGGTGGCCGCCGCGGACTGGCTGGCCGCCCATCCCCAGGACGGCCGGGCACTGGTGCTGCCCGGCTCGCCGTTCGCCGAGTACGAGTGGGGCCGGCCGCTCGACGAGCCGCTGCAGTGGCTGGCCCGCACGCCGTGGGGGGTCCGCAGCCTGATCCCGCTCGGTGGCACGGGCGTGACCCGGCTGATGGACGGCATCGAGCGCCAGCTCGCCACCGGGTCCGCCGCGGGCCTCGCCCCGGCGCTGGCCCGGGCCGGGATCGGCCAGATCCTGCTGCGTAACGACCTGGAACAGAAGAACTGGGACGTCCCCCCGTCCACCGACGAGCTCCACCGGGCGTTGCGCTCCTCCGGTCTCACCCTGGCCGCCGCGTTCGGCCCGCAGGTGCCGGCGCGCGCCTCGGCGAAGGAGCGGCTCGTCCCGGAGCTGCGCAACCCGACCGCGCGGGTACCCGCGCTGGAGGTCTGGACCGTCCCGGGCGGCGCGAAGCTTGTCGACTCCTACCCGGCGGACACCGCCGTCGTCGTCTCCGGCGGCCCGGAGGCGACGGTGCAGCTCGCCGGGCAGGGCCTGCTGAGCAGCGACCGGGCCGCCGTGCTCGCCGCGGACCTCGCCGATCTGTCCTCCGCCGCCGATCCGTCCGCCGCCGTGACGTCCTCGACGAGCCCGGCGGCGATCAAGGTTGCGCCGGGGGAGGTGATCGGCCCGACGACCGCCTGGGTTGACACGGACACCCTGACCCGGCGCGACAGCACCTTCGGACTCGTCCACGAGGCCGATTCGTACCTCCTCGGGCCCACCGGCACCGCGGTCGGCAAGACGGGAGAGCCCCACCAGTGGGCCGAGGCCGACGTCGCCGGCCACCAGACGGTCGCGGGCTACGTCGGCGGCATGTCCGTCACCGCGTCCTCCTACGGCTACGACCTGTTCGCCGCGCCGGACCTCGCGCCACCGGCGGCCGTCGACGGCTTCGCCGCGACCGCGTGGACGGCACAGCGCACGAAGGGCACAACGTCGGCCGGGCAGTGGATCCAGCTCGATGTCGGCCGGCGGATGACCGTGCCCTACCTCGACGTGCGGCTGCTGTCCGAGGGCTCGTGGCGGCCGGCCGTCGAGGCGCTGCGGGTGTCCAGCGAGGCGGGCTCGGTGGTCACCGAGGTGCGTCCGGTGGAGGACATCCAGCGCCTCGCCGTCCCGGCGGGGCCGAGCCGCTGGTACCGCATCACGTTCGCGCGGGTCGGCCAGGAGACCGACGATACCCTCGGCGCCGGTATTCGGGAGATCACCATCCCCGGGGTCACCTTCCGCCACTACGCGCAGCTCCCCACCGACGTGGCCCGGCGCTTCGCCGCGCCGGACGGGGGGCTGGTCGCCTTCTCGATGGCCCGGGCGCGGGTCGACCCGGCGCAGCCGTTCGGCGGCTCGGAGGAGCTGGCGCTGTCCCGGCGCTTCGAGGTGCCCCGGGACATGACGTTCACGATGAGCGGCTCGGCGAGCTTCATCCCCCCGCCGCGGGGGACACCCCCAGCGGGTGACACTCCGTTGCTGGTCGACTGCGGCCGGGGCCCCACCCTGGTCGTTGACGGCACCCGTTACCCCCTGCGGATCTCCGGCCGGGAGAGCGACGTCACCTCGGTGCGGCCGGTGCAGGTGTCGCTGTGCACCGACGGCGGCACGCTGCGGCTCTCGGCGGGGCCGCACCTGCTCGGCGTTGACCAGGGACCGACCTCCATCCTCGTCGACGCGATCGCGCTGGTCGGATCGGGCGCCCAGGTGAGAGCGGCCACGCCGCGGGCGACGACGGTGCACGAGTGGACGGCGGAGCACCGGACGGTCCAGATCGGCGCCGGTGGCCGTGCCTTCCTCGCCGTCCGGGAGAACGCCAACTTCTCGTGGACCGCGAAGCTGAACGGCGCGGCGTTGACCCCGTTGCGCCTCGACGGCTGGCAGCAGGGCTGGATCGTCCCGGCCGGCGCTGGCGGCACGATCGTCATCGACAACGCGCCCGGTGCGGAATACCGCCGCAACCTGGTGGTGGGGCTGTTGCTGGTCGTGGTGCTGGTCGTGCTCGCGGTGCTGCCCGCCCGGTTCCGGCTACGGCCACGATCCGACGAGAACGGCTATCCGGCGCTGCTGAGGCCGCGCCGCCTGCGCCGGTCGCGCCGGTCGCGCCGCCCGGGCCAGCCGCGCCGCCCGGGCCGGCTGGGCCGGCTGGGCCGGCTGGCGGTGTCCCCGCCGGTAGCCGGTGTGGGGTGGACGGTGCTCGCCATGCTGGCGGTGGCGCTGGTGGCGGGCCCGGTGGCGCTGGCCGTACCGGTGTTCGTCCTGGTCGGTCGGCGCTGGCCCGCGGTGCCGGGCCTCTCCGCCGCGGTCGCCATGATCGGCGCGGGAATCGGGGTGGCGGCGCAGCCGGGCAGCCAGCCCGGATCCGGGCAGGGGGCGTTCGGGCCGCTGGTCCAGGTGTTCGGCGCCTTAGCCTTGGCGGCGGTGCTGGCCGCGCTGGCCGGGCGGGCCTGGGACCGTCCCGCCGGCTCGGGCGCCGGCGCCGGCGCCGACTTCGGCGCCCGAGCCGGGTCCGATGTCGGGCATAGGACTCGCAATCCCTATACCGACAACAAGGGACTCGGTTAGCGTTTTCGTGGCGCCGATCGTTCGGACGTCGTCCACCGTCTGTTTCTGAGGGAGACATCCGGTCATGATCACAGCCAGGCGTGCCGTGCGTGGAGTCCGCGTGGATGCTCTACGGCCGATCGGGGCCTCGCGCCCGATCTGGGCCGATGCGGTGGGCGGGGACGGCGGCGCCGGCGGCACGCCGTCGGTCCTGGGCGACGGGGAGTTGGTGGAGCTGCTTGCCCGGGCGATCCACGACCGCTATCTGGAGCATGAGCTCGGTAAACGGCACGCGGCCGGATCGAGGCCCGGGCTGCGGCCCTGGGCGGAGCTCTCCGAGGCGCTGCGGGAAGCCAACCGTGATCAGGCGGCTCATTACGAGACGGTGCTGCGTAACCGTGGCTGGGTGTTCACGCCGGCCGAGCACGACGTCGATCCGGCTGTCGATCCTTTTTCGCTGTCCGCCGCCGAGGTCGAGGAGCTCGCCCGGGCCGAGCACGACCGGTGGTGGCAGCACAAGGAGCGGCAGGGTTACTCCTATGGTCCGGTGCGCGAGGATCTCGGCCCGGACAAGCGTCACCCGTCGATGGTGGACTGGGAGGAGCTGACCGAAGAGGACCGTGATCGGGACCGCGACGCGATCCGGAACATGCCGGCCGTCCTGGCCCGGGCCGATCTGCGCATCACCCGGCGACCCGCCGCCGAGGCGGCTACCCGGTGAGCGGCTGACGGCCGCGACACTCGTCGGCACATTGCCGCTGTCCGCCGGTGACCCCGAAGACCTCTGCGGCCCCTTGACAGCACCCCGACATCAGTGCCGCACCGGCCACCCCCGGCCGCGACACCAGGCTGCCCACCACCAGAATCATCGACTTCGCCGCGCTGCCCGCCCGGGCGGAGACCACCATGGCCGAGCGTATCCGCGACCGGGCAGTGGTGTCCACGAGCACCACGCGGTCTGATTCGCGCGAACAGATGGACCCTCCAGCGCCGAACAGATCGCAGGACCTCATGCCATTTCCGCAGCTCAGCCCGGCGATGACGCTACGAAGGAAACATTCGGCCAGCAGGGAATGACGCGCACCACCACGCCAAGTGATCATCATGGTTGGTGCCCTGCCTGGTTGAACGGGTCTCACGTGGCTCCACCTTGCAACGGAGTGATCATTGGCCTCGGAACGCACCTCGCAGGCGAAAGCGCCGGCCGGCGCGCCGAGTAATCAGACACCTCCTCCGAGCCCGGCGAACAAGAGATGGCTGGAGCGGCACAGGTTCGGCCGTTGGCCCCGGCCCGACAGTGGCGGACCCATTACTCTGGCGATGATCTGCACGCTCCCGAAATGGCGGACCGACGGCGGTCCGGCGAGCAGGCCCGGAGAGGACGCACCGTGAGTAGGCCGAGCCAGCGGGCGGAGCAGGACGAGCTGCGAGCGCGGATGCGCGCGGTCGGCATGTCCCACGACGAGATCGCGATCGAGTTCGCCCGCCGTTACAAGTACCGTCCCCGCGCCGCTCACCGGGTCGCCCATGGCTGGACCCAGCAGCAAGCGGTTGATCACATCAACGCTCACGCCGCCCGCATCGGCCTCGACCCCGACGGCGCCGCCACGCGCACCGCGCCCTGGCTCAGCGAACTGGAGAACTGGCCGGTTCCACTCCGGCGCCGGCCTACGCCCCAGCTTTTGGCCTTGCTCGCCGAGGTCTACGGCACCAGCATCCACAACCTTCTCGATCTTGAAGACCGCGAGACCATGATGCCAGCGGATCTGATGGTTATCAGCCAGCTCCACAAAGGGCTGCCACCCATCACGCACCATGGCTCTGAGGACAGGACGGTGTGGGAAGCGGTTCTCGGTGCTGTCTCCTCGCTGAGGACCACCGGGATCGCGGTCGAGAGCATCAGGCTCGCGAACCATCCCTATCCTGTGTCTGAGTCGGATGTGTTCAATCAACCGCTGGCCATTGGCACCGCCGATCCGGTGAAGCACTGGGTCGATCTACTGAGTCTGATCGCGGGGAGAGTCAACGACAGTGGGGCCGGCTCGGTGTGGAGCCTGGTCCAGGGTCAGCTTGAAGTGCTCGATGCGTTCCGCCGGGCGTCAACGGTCGAGGGCCATCGGTTGCTCGCGGTCCAGGCTCGGTGGTCGGAGTTTCTTTCCTGGCTTGCCGACAGCCTCGGACGTCCGGGTGCTGCGCGGAAGTGGGCCGAGTTGGCGTTTAGCCAGGCGACCGAGGCTGGCGACCGTCGCACCGCGAGCTATGTCCTGATGCGACGGGCTCAGCAGGCGGCTGATCAGGGACGTGGCGGGGAAGCTATCGCGCTGGGAGAAGGTGCGGCGGCCCTCGATTCCAGCAGTGCGTGTACCGCCGCGCTGTGTCTCGTCCGGCAGGCGCACGGGCATGCCCTCAACCGCGACACCGCAGCCTCCCGTGCTGCGGTCCGTCAGGCGGTTCGGCTGCTGGCTGGTGCTGAACGCGACCCGGACCCGTTGGATGGGCGGCACTGCACGGACCTCTACGTGGCGGCATACGAAGGTCACTGCCGGCGGCTGGTCGGCGACCTGGACGGGGCGACAAGGCTACTGGACGAGGTGCTGGCGGCCTGGCCGGCCGGGCCGCGTCAGGATGAGGTGATGTGGCGGGCATGGTTGGCGGACGCGCATACCGCTGCCGGGCGCTTGGCCGAGGCGGGAGCTGAGGGCCTGCGTGCGTTGGAACTCGCCCAGGCCACCGGATCGGCGCGCGCTGACTTGGTACTCGGCAGCATGGCGGGAGCGCTCGCGGGAGCCGATCGGGTGGTCGAGGTCGGCCAGTTCCTCGCCGCTCGCCAGGTCGTTAACGCTGCGACGAGGAGACAGCCATCCCTATGATCACCACGGCGACCAGCGCCGAGGCGGAGCGAGTCGACGCGCGGGCGGCCGTGTTGCCGGTGGGCAGCTTCGAGCAACACGGCGCTCACCTCCCCCTCACGACAGACACGTTGATCGCCCAGACGATCGCCGAAGCTGCGGCCGATGCGTACGGCCTGTTCCTGCTCCCGCCGATCACGTTCTCGTGCTCCCATGAGCACGCCTCGTACCCGGGAACGGTGAGCATCTCGTCGGTGACTCTGACCTCGGTCATCCGCGACGTCGCCAGCTCTCTGGGTCGTTCCGGCGTCGCCGCGGTGGTGCTCGTCAACGGTCATGGGGGCAACTACGTCCTGAACAACATCGTTCAGGAGGCCAACATCGGCGGGCCGAGCATGACGCTGTTCCCTGGACGGTCAGATTGGGCGGCGGCCCGCGCCGCTGCCGAGTTGGAGACCGACGCCCACGACGACATGCACGCCGGCGAGCTGGAGACCTCCATCCTTCTGCACGTGCACCCAGACCTCGTCCGGCCCGGCTGGGAGACTGCCGACGAGGGAGGCGGCCCCCGACCGCACCTCCTCGTCCACGGCATGACGGCGTACACGCAGACAGGCGTGATCGGCCGTCCCTCGCTCGCTACCGCGGAGAAGGGCAAACGGCTCCTGGACAGCCTGACCAGCCTGATGAGCGCCCACCTCGACGCGCTCGGCCTGACTGGTCGCTGACCACGCCCTACTCCCGGCTTCATCGGCCACCGGAGAACCGGGCTGCGGGGTGAAGCGGCTACACACTGAGACGAAGGTCCGCTGCGCTCAGGCCGCGCCTGGCACCCGAACGACCGGGCATGTATCCCGGCGTGTCTGGCCGAACACACCAGCATGGCGGAGGTCATCTTCCCAGGTCAGCGACCGGACAAGGCGCGAAGAGAAAACTTCGCCACCGGGGGAATGACCTTGCGCCGTGGGCGAGGCATTGTTACCTCTCGTTACCGCCGAAGGCCGGCATGGTAACTCCCGGCCCTGCGCCGTCCCGAAGCGAATGCACGTTGTGAGCGTGGTGCTCAGGGATGGTCGGCAGGTACACCGGGGAACGGCACTGAGAGGAGACGTGGATGTCCATCGTGCAGGAAGTCGGCCCATCGGGTCCGGCGCCGGCCGACTGGTTCGACCTGCCGATCACCGTCGTCGATGACAGCACGTGCGTGGCGAGCGACGGCTGCGACACCTCGGACGGCTGCTCGTCGACCTGTCCGTCGGCGTGCGCCAGTTCGTAAACGCGGGTCGTCGCCGTGCCGCCCCGACGTCGTCGGGGCGGCACGGGACGCGGATGTGACGAAGGCTGGGGAAGGGACGATGCCGATGGGCGGGGCGCTGTACCGGCCGGCCGGTCCTGCGTTGCTGCGCGCAGCGACGAACGCGCCGGGCAGCGTGGCGTGTTGGCCGGGTCGAGCAGATCGTGGCCGGGCAGCCGGTCACAGACCGACGGCTGCGCGCCGCCGCAGCAACGGTGGTGCGATACCTGCTGCGCGCGGAGGGGCGGGCGACGCCGTTCGCGCTGTTCGCGGGTGTCGCACCGGCCATGTTTGGCCAGGTGGGGACGGTGCGCTTCGGGGATCGCCACAGGTCGACGGCTCGGGTGGACGCCGCGTGGCTGGGCGAGGTCATCGACCGTCTGGAAACGGGCCCACTGCTGGAGCGGGTGACCGTCGTGTTCAGCAGTCTCGTCGTCGAGCGGGCGGGGCGGTTGATCGTGCCTCACCCGGACGGCCAGGCGGAGATCCCTCTTACTCCGCCGGTTCGGCTCGTGCGGGATGCCGCCCGCGATCCGGTGCGCTTCGCTGAGCTGGCCGACAGGCTGAACGAGGCGTTCATCGCCGCGGACCCTGAGCGCATCGAGAGATTGCTGCGTCAGCTCGTCGCCGAACACTTTCTGGTCACCGACCTGCGGGCGCCGATGACGGAGACCGATCCGCTCGGCCATCTGATCACGGTCCTTCGGACGGCAGGTGCGTGCGACCTGGTCGAGGTCGCGCCGCGGGTGGAGGAACTGACCACGATCCACACCCGGCTCGGTGAACTCAACGTGGCGCCGGCCCTGGCGGCGCAAGTGGCGCCACGCACGTCGCTGCTCGCGGCGATGGACCGGATCACGCCCCAGGATCGCTCGCCCTTGGCACTCGACCTCGTGCTCGACTGCGACCTTCAGCTGCCCGGGTCTGTCGCGTCAGATCTGGCTGTGGCGGCTGGTGTCCTGACGCGGCTGGGCCGAGAACCATTGGGACCTGCGGCATGGGCGGACTATCACCGCCGGTTCGTCGAACGCTACGGCGTCGGCAGCGTCGTTCCGCTGCTTGACGTGCTCGACGACGCATCGGGGCTTGGCTATCCGGCGGGCTATCCGGGCTCGGTCCTGCCGGCGTCCGCGCCGACGGTGAGCGATCGGGATCGGCGGCTGCTTGCCCTGGCATGGGAGGCGCTCGCGGGCGGCGGTCCTGTTGAGCTGACCGATGCGCTGATTGAGCACGTCACCGCCGGTGATCTGTTCGACCCGCGTTTCCTCCAGCCCCATGGAGAGATCGCGGCGAAGATCTACTCCAGGAGCGTTAAGGCGTTGAACGCCGGGGACTACCAGCTGGCAGTGACTCCCGCCCGTGCGGCCGGAACCCTGACCGCGAGGTTCCAGTCCTCGACTGGTGACGCGGCAATGGCCCGCGCCTACAGATCGGTTCCGGTGCTGCACGAGGGCGCTACCGCGGTACAGCTGTCCTGCCCGTCGAGGTTCGTCCGCGGCCAGAACGTCGCGCGGCTGCCCCAGTTTCTGCCCGAGGTACTGGCCCTCGGCGAGCCACCGTCGGACGGGCCGCGCGGGTTGGTGCCTGGAGATCTGGCGCTGACCGCGACCGGGCGGGGCCTGCTGCTGATCGAGGCCGCCACCGGCCGCATTATCGATCCGCAGATCTTTCACGCGCTGACGCTCGACCGGCAGATGCCGCCGCTGGCACGGTTCCTGGCGCACCTGCCGCGCGCGTTCGCCGCCCCGTTGACACGCGGACGCCGCGACATCCGGCTGGACGCTACGCAAGCCGACGACCGTGACCACCTGGATGGGCGGCGGTTCCACCCCCGACATCGTCCGCACCACCTACTACAACACCGCCGGGAACCCGGTCGAGGTCCGCCAGCCGAAGGCGAACAGCGCCGGCACCGACGCCTTCACCACCGTCATCTCCTACTTCACCGCGACCGGCTCCGGCGGCTGCGTCAACGCCTCTTGGACGGGCCTGGCCTGCTCGACCGGCCCGGCCGCGCAGCCCTCCTCGGGCAACCCGCTGCCGGTGACCACCTACACCTACAACAACCTCAACCAGCCGTTGACCAAGGTCGACACCGTCACCTCCGGATCGACGAGCACCCGGACCACCACCTACACCTACGACGCGGCCGGCCGGAAGACATCCGAGGCGTTCGCGGCCAGCCCGGCCACGGACGGCGGCACCGCGCTTCCCACCGCGACCTTCGGCTACAGCACCACCACCGGCCTGCCGACCACCACGACCGCGAACAGCACCACGCTGACCACCGGCTACGACACCTGGGGTCAGGTCACCTCCCAGACCGACGCCGACGGCAACACCACCACCACCGGCTACGACACCGACGGGCAGATTTCCTCCGTCAACGACGGCAAGGGCAGCTACGCCTACGTCTACGACACCGCCACCGAACACCGCGGCCTGGTCACCAGCCTTGGCGTCGGCGCCGGGTCGGCACCGTCCACCTTCACCGCCACCTACAACGGCGACGGCACACTCACCTCGCAGACCCTGCCCAACGGCCTGGTCGCCACCACCCGCCTCGACAACACCAACAAGCCGACCAGCCTCGCCTACGCCAAGTCCGGCACACCGTGGCTGACCTTCTCCCAGGCATACTCGATCCACGGCCAGGTCCGCCTCGACGCCAGCACGCCCGCGACCAAGACGCTGGGCTACGACCCGGCGGGCCGGCTGACCTCGGTCGTCGACGCGGTCAGCTAC
>NZ_CDWWEW010000065.1:1346-1918 GCF_977966315.1 Frankia sp. CeRuru1 | reverse complement strand
GGCGGGCCGCGGATCTGCACCACCCGCACCTACACCTACGACCTGGATTCCAATCGCATCGCCCTGACCAGCTACCCGGATGCCGGCGGTCAGCCGGAGACCGGGAACTGCTCCACCGGCACGACCCCGCAGGTCTACTCTCACAGCTATGACCAGGCCGACCGGATCATCGACACCGGCTACACCTACGACCTGTTCGGCCGCACCACGGCTGTGCCGGCCGCGGATGCGGCCGGTGTCGCGCTTACCGTCGGCTACCACGTGAACGACATGGTCGCCTCGCAGACCGCAGGCTCGACTACCCGCACCTACACCCTCGACCCGGCACGGCGCATCCGATCCTGGAGTGAAGGATCGACGAGCTGGACTAACCACTACCCGCTGGTTCGATACGACGGCACGACAGGTTCGACGGCGGCCGAACTCGGCGACAGCCCGGCCTGGATCGGCGTCACCGGCGGCGGGTGGACCCGCAACATCCTCGGAATCGGTGGAGACCTCGCCGCCGTCCAAGACAACACCGGCACGGTCACGCTGCAGCTGGCCAACCTGCGCGGAGACATCGTCGCCAC
>NZ_CDWWEW010000065.1:0-798 GCF_977966315.1 Frankia sp. CeRuru1 | reverse complement strand
GGTCCCCGACGACACCGCCGCTACCGCCATCGCCAGCTACGCCGAATCCAGCGAATTCGGCACCCCTTATTTCTCCAGTACTGCTTACACGCGTTACGGTTGGCTCGGAGCCAAACAACGCTCCCACGACAGCCTCGCCGGCCTCACCCTCATGGGCGTCCGCCTTTACAATCCCTACACCGGCCGTTTTCTCTCCACCGACCCCATCTTCGGCGGCTCCGCCAGCACCTACGACTACGCCAACCAAGATCCTTATGAATCGATGGATCTTGACGGTAGAAAATGCGTTCGAGTTTTTTACAAATATCTTTGCTTTCCTGACTACTGGCGCGGCATCCAAAGAATTGCAAGTTGGGGCTGCGTGAAAGGGTGGGGAATTATAGGATTTGCTACTCTTGGACGCTTTGTGGCACGGTATGCGAATAGACTGTATGGGTATGGTATATATTGTGGCATACGATATGGAGTATGGTGGTAAAGTTTAACTATTCGGCTATGGTAAATAAAATCATCAAGACGCTTGGCTATAAGACTGGAGTTATCTCTAGATGCCGTTTCATGCTTCTGGTAATCTTCGATGTTGCTGTCGCCGTCGGGATTATCGTTGCAGTATTCAACGGAGTTGCCGGCTCCATACTAATTCCAGTTGCGGTAGCATCTGGCGCTATCGTTAGAAGGTCGATCGAGAAAGCCGATAGGCACTGAATCGCCACACCTCCCTGAAGATTCTTTATTTGTTCTCCTATAGTATCCGCTCGCCCGGCGGGTGTTGATTCTCGACCCTGCAGCCGCCTACCG
>NZ_CDWWEW010000064.1:0-17260 GCF_977966315.1 Frankia sp. CeRuru1 | reverse complement strand
TACACCGCTGCCGCTGACCCCCGAACCCCCGGCCGAGGCAGTTGATGCAACCTGCGCCTGGAAGTGATCGCACTCACGACCATAAGATCATGCGGACGCGCCCTGATCGACTCTCGCAGGGCGAGATCGGGCTAGTTTGCGCTGTCTCATGTCGAATCTCGTCCCAGGACGAGGGTGAGAGTGGCGGCCGGCCCGGGTCAGGCTATCGACCGCCAGTCCATGGCCTCGGAGAACGGATCGAGTTCTGGCGCGAGCTCGGGCCGCTCATGTCTCCACAGCCAGATCCGGAGCAGGTGGCGAGACCGGCCGCCGGCATCGGGGCGGTCTTGGAACTCGTCCCGCCCGTGCAGCACCCGGTAGTTGTCCATCCACACACTCTCGCCCCGGCGGAGCACGTAGCGCAGCGTCAGCGAGGCACTCTTCGCGACGTCTTCGAACCGGTCGAGTGCTCCCACCACCTCGGACGTGAGCGACCCCGTCGCCCGAGCGCCCTCACGCAGCATCAACGAACCGAACCGGCAGCTAAGCCGGCCCGCGTGCTCGCTGAAGATGGGTGTCGTCACATACGGGCTGGCTCCGGGGGCCTGCAGACCACGGAGGTCCCAGTTCCACAGCCGGTGGTACACGTCGGTCGGAGCCTCGCTGGCGAGTACGTCCCGCACGGCCTCGGCGCTGCTGAACAACGACGCACCGCCGCGGGCGCTCGCGTGAAGGCACAGCAGCGCTGCCACGTCCGTGGGGTCGGTGTGCATGAGCATCGGCCCGTTCGACAGGTAGCCGCGGGCGGTGACGACATCGGCCGGGCGCGTGTCCCGTACGGATGCGACCAACTCGTCGTCGGAATTCTGCGCCATCGGCCGTCCGATCAGCGCGGAGATGCCGACCAGCAACGCCCCGAGCTGTCCGTCGGAGAGCCCGTCGATGCCATCGGCGGTCAAGATGACCAACCCGGGCCCGTCGGCTCCGAGCCGATCAAGCAGTGCGTCGGCGATGTCGCCCAGCGGATCGGCTACTTGGGCCCGGACGCGGTCGAGTTCGGCGAGACTCCGGTGGCGCAGGGCCGTTGGCAGCTCCCGGGCAAGCCGCCCGAGCTGGCGAGCATCGAGCCGGTACAGGTGGGCACCGGCCTGCAGCAGTTCGTCACCGGTCCAGCCGCGCCGCCCGAATGACATCGGCACGGTCGGCTCACCCCCGTTCATGATGCGCTTAACGGTACGCCGTCAACGAGGTGGGAATGGACCTCGAGCGGACCTGCTCAACGAGCCCGCTCGGGCTCGACACCTCCGTTACCGAGGTGGTTGAGGTCCTCCGGTCACTCCACGCGCACTCCTATCGCTGACTGTCGTCAGCCGGACAGTCAGGGCCGGACCGCGACAACCACCAGCTCACGCGAGGCCGGAGTGACGGCCGAGCCGTCCCAACTCCCGCGCACGGTCACCGGCGCGAAGCCGACGTCGAGGAGTGCCGCCGTGACCGTCCTCTCGGACGGGAAGCGGAGCGTGCTCGTGGTCACCAGCTTGTCGCCGTCGAGGCCGAACCAATACACCGTCCGGTAGGTCACCCGTTCGTCGACGACGTCGACCACCTCGTGGTAGACCTCGACGCGCCCGAGCCCGTCGACCTGGACTACCCGGCGCGACCGAGCCGGGCTCCAGTCGGTCCAGGCCCGGGCCGCGGGATTGCGTGTCTCGAAGGCGAGGGTGCCGCCGGGCCGCAGGTGGGCGTACGTGCCGGTAAGAAAGAGGCGCGTGTCGCTGTCGTCGAGTAGCACCTGGAAGGCGTGGCCGGTCATTGTCACGAGGTCGAAGCGGCGACCGAGGCGCAGGGCTCGGGCGTCGCCGACGACCCACGAGGCAGAGCGAGCTAGGTCGCGCCGACTAGCCTCTGCCAGCATCGCCGCCGAAGGGTCGACCCCAACCACGTGGTGGCCGTCCCGGGCCAGTACGAGGCCGAGCCTCCCGGTCCCGCATCCGAGGTCGAGTACATCGAGCGGTCCGGGCCCTGCGAGGCGCCGATAGTGGTTGGTGTCCGGACCCGGGCCATGGAGGGCGGCGTAGACCGCCGCGACCCGGAAGTCGTAGTAGCTTTCATCACCCTCGTGCGACGGTTCGGGGTGGCGCACGACGTGGGCGATTGACATCTTCTTCTCCATGTAGCAATCTAAGCCTCGCCTCCTCGCGGAGGTCGTGCGGCACCCGGAATCGGCCGAGGCGTGCGTGTGACTTTCGACCAGATCACAGAGTGGGACCAGGAGAGTCTGGTCGAGACCGAGCGCCATCTACGCTCGATGATGGACCGGCTGCGGCACGTCCTGGCCATGCCTGCCCTCACGGAGGCAACCTTCGCCGAGATCGCAGCCATCTACAACAACGTTGCCTACATATTCCTCTACTTGGAGTCGAACGAGGCTCACGTCCGCTACGAAGAGCTGCTCCCGTGGCGGGCCGCGTTCTTTGACGACGCCGATCTAGTGGACGCCCTCGTGCGTTCGATTGGCGGCTTGCGCTGCGGCGACCCGGACATCGAGACCTCTCGCCAGGACTACCTCGCCCGCCTGCGCAGACCGACGGGGCAGGACAACCTCGTCGCGGCGCGCGCCGCCGAGCTCTTGGCGGCGGCCAAGGCCGTCCTCCAAGACATCCGCGCCGACCAGGCAGCGCTCCTGCGCAAGCTGGGTACCGATCCCGGCTCCGGCAACCCGGTCGCTACGTTTTACGGGCTCTCGAGCCGGACCGAGAGCGCGGCCGTGCGGGCCAAGCTCGGCTTGGTATGGGAGAAGGTCAGAGACAGGCGCGTCAACGACCTGGTCGACTTAATCGACCAGCAAGTGATTCTCCGGCGTGAATCCAGCGCCGCCATCGGCTATCCGAGCGTGCTCGCCCGCACGCTGGAACGGTGCCGGGTGACCGAGGCGGATGCGGTTCGGTACACGGACAGTTGCGTGCGGGGGGCAATGGCCAGCCACCGTGCCCTGGAGGAAGAGATCCGGAAGCTGACCGGTGCCCTCGATCGGCCGATCGAGCACTTCGGCCACCACGTCCGCCGGTTGACGGGTGGCCGTCGGGCACCCGTCTTCCGTCTTGATCGTTGTCTCGCCTTCCTCGCCGAGGTGGGCCGCACCGCATTCGGCCTTGACCTCGTCGAGCTTCCGAGGCGGAGCCCGCACGTTATCGCTTTCGCTGTCACGGAGGGTGGCCATGATATCGGGACCATCAACTTTGACCTATGGCAGAGTGGCAACCGGCCCGCCAACCGGACTAGCGGGATCCGCAACCGCCTTGACTTTGCGGGAGTCGTCCAGCGGCCGGTCGCGTACGTCTCGTGTCGATTCGAGGACGGCGGCCAGGAGGGCGGCCTCATCACGTTCCAGAACGTGCACAGCCTCTTCCACGAGTTCGGGCATGCCATCAACCACCTGCTCATTGTCAAACGGCTGCCGAACCAGTCGGGCCTTGAGTACCTTCCCTTGGAGCGACTCGAGAACCTCAGCATGTGGTTCGAGAAGTGGGTGTACCACCCTGAGCTGGCCGAGGCCTTCGCGCTCGACGCCACCGCCCGCGACGGGCTCACTCTCTGCCAGCAGGTCAAGGGCCTCGAGTACCGGCGGACGCATCTCGAGCGTGCTGTCACGGCTACGCTCGACCTGGAGGTGCACCGACATCCCACCGCGGGCTTGGCCGAGGTGTACGCCGAACTCGAGGAGCGCTACGACCTCGCCGACCACTGCACCTTCGGCGACTTCCTCAGCCCGTTCACGTGGCCGATGTTTCAGGCGCACCCCGGCGCAAACTTTGCTTACCTGTGGGGTGCGGCGGACAGCGCCGAGAGGTTCCTCCCGGTGATGGCGACCTCGGTCGCCGCGGTGGGGCCGCCATCGGAAGTTCGGCGACAGTTCCGCTCGTGCTTCGACTTCGACGAGCCGAGCGACGAGCCGGATCCGACCGCCATCTACGAGTTCTACGACAAGATCCTACCGGCGACCGCGCCGGGCTGGGCGACCGCATGACGATGTCGCACCAGGAGTACGTTCGGGCCGTCTCCGGGTCTCGGCCCGAGTTGCTCGACGAGATCCTCCGCGAGGCGCTGCTCGAGCGGGGCCTGCGACCTATGCAGGTCGACGACAACGCGGCTAAGGTCCTCCAGCTGCTGACCCACATCCACCGCCCTCAGCACGCGCTGGAGATCGGCACCTACTTCGGCTACTCCACGATCCACCTGGCGCGCGGCCTGCCCGAGGGGGGGCGGCTTACGTCGCTGGAGCTCGATCCCGAGCTCGCCGAGTTAGCCGTCCGGTACCTCGAACGGGCCGGCGTCGCAGACCGCGTCGACGTCGTCGTCGGCCCGGCCGCCGATCACCTCGCGACGATGGAGCCCGACAGCGTCGACCTCCTGTTCATCGACGCTGACAAGCGCTCCTACCCCGAGTACCTCAGGCTGTGCTTCGGGCTGGTGCGCAGCGGCGGCCTGCTCCTCGCGGACGATGCCTTCGCCCAAGGGAACTACGGTCCCGAGCGCGTCCCGGGCAGTCTGCCGGACACCGAGGCGCGGGCCATCACCACCTACAACCGTGCCGTGATGCGAAGCCCAAGGCTCCTAAGCGCGTTCATCGGCACCACCACGGGCCTGATGGCTAGCTACAAGACCTGACGACGAGGGGCCGCCGGGCCGATGTTAAAGATGATCCACGTGGTCGACGGCTTCCGTCGCGATGCCGTGGCCCGCGCCGTATACGACGCCGATGCTGCCTTGTGGTCGGTCTCCGCGGGCGATGGCCAGGTTGTGGGGCAGGCCGACACCACCACCGCCCCCGAGGAGGCCGAGGGTCTGCGCCTCATCCTGGGCCTCGCCGCTGCCAAGGAGCCGGTGCTGGCCCGGCTCGTCCGCCTCGCGGCTGGTCGCCTAGGCCATCCCTGGGGCGACGGCGACGGCTGGGTCGGCCTCCACGTCCTCGCCGGTGTCGAGGGTCCGGCCCCCGGGGGCTTGTCCGTGCTCCGACCAACGTCGCAGGGCGACCAGGGCGAGCCGGAGTGGGAGCTGACGCTCCACCTGCCCGTAGAGGTCGACCGGCTGTTCGTCTTCCGCCGATCGTTAGCGTGTATGTGGAGCGTCGCCCAGCCCGAGTCCGGACCCGAGCACTGCGCCAGCCTGCTGGCCCGCGCCTTTCTAGTCCCCGATCCCGTCTCGTAGCGAAGGAGAACGCCATAAACAACCGTGTCGTGATCGTGGACGATTTCTACACCAACCCCGATGCCGTGCGCGCTCGGGCCCTGACCTCGGACTACGCCAACATCGAACCGACTGATTACCCTGGGTTCGCCAGCCGGCTCATCCTCGAGGTCGACGCCCTGAAACGGGTGTTCAGCGAGTTGCTCGGCACCGACCTCTACGTTGACGACGTCCGCTTCACCTGGGGCGGGTTCCGGTCCATCACCGCCGACACCGGCTCCCGGCCGAAGGTCCACGCCGACACCGCCATCGACTGGGCGGGGATGGTGTACCTGACGCCCGACCTCCCGCCGAGCGCTGGCACAGCCCTGTACCGCCACCGGGCCAGCGGCTTTATGTCGCCGCCGACCGATCGGGACGCACGCGCCCTCGGCTACGCGGATGCCTCCGAGTTCGAGGACCAGGTCATCTCCGCCGACAAGGCCAATCTGTCAAAGTGGGAGGAGGTCGGCCGCATCGCGCCGGTCTACAACCGGCTCGTGCTGTTCCGGGGCGGCCAGAATTACCACGCTCCCCTCGCGGGCCACGGCGCTTCCCCGGACGCCGGCCGCCTGACCCACAACTTCTTCTTCAACGAGATGCCCGACCCGGGCAGAACCGCCTACAAAATCGCATCATGATGACCGCGGGCGGACGGGCCCTACGCCCCCTCATCGACGTCGCAGTTGAGGTCGTCACCGGGGGGACGGCGACCGACCGCCACGTACTCGTCCCACTCTCGTCCGCTGCCGCGTGCGCGACGGGCGTGCGCGAGGCGGTGGCGGCGAGCCTGGCGACTGGTCGAATGCACCGCACCGCGCGGGATCTCGCTGACGCCGACGCCGGACTCGACCTGTTCGCCCTGGTCGCGCTCGCTCCCGATGCCGTCGAGGTCTTGGACGTGTGGGTGATCGAAGGGTGGCGCCTGTTGCGGGCGCACGGCGCCGGCGTCGACCTGCGTGGTGCACGCCTCCGCGGCGCTGTGCTCCGAAGTGCCCGCCTGCGGGGTGCCCACTTGGGCGAGGCCGACCTGCGGGGGGCCGACTTGGTCAAGGCCGAGCTAGCGTATGCCGACCTGACCGGCGCCGACCTCGCGGGGAGCGATCTCTACAGCGCCAGCCTCAAGGGGGCGAACCTGACCGAGGCGTCGCTTTGCCGGACCGACCTCCGCAACGCCGACCTCCGCGACGCCCGGTGCATCCGCACCGCGTTCCGGGGCGCCGACTTCTGGATGGCCTACCTGTGGAAGGTCGACATGTCGCAGGCCTTCACCGACGGCGCCGACCTTGAGCGGGCCGATCACCTCGACCAGAAGGCGGGTACGGGCTCGTGACCGCGGCGCGGAAGATCGACAGCCAAGGCGCTGCCCCCGGCCCACTTTGGCCACTGATGCTGCCGTCGTCCGAGCAGGGTCTCGACTCAATGTGTGCAGTCTCCGCGCAAGGGGTGCGGGTCCGGTTCGCCGACGGGCGGGAGTGTCTCGCCGGCACAAGCGGCCTCTGGAACGCCAACCTCGGCTTCGGTAACGTCGCGATCGCCGAGGCTGCGAGCGCCGCCCTCCGCGATGCCTCGTATCTGAGCGTGTGGGGCTATGAGAACTCCTACGCCCGGCGGGCGGCGGCCGAGCTCGTCGACGTGGCCGGTGCCGACCGCTTCGCCCGCGTACTCTTCGCCACCTCCGGCGGCTCGGCCAACGACATGGCCATGAAGCTGGTCCGCCACGTCCACGTCCTGCGTGGGGCGGCACAGCGGCGCGGCATCGTCGGCCTGCGCAACGGCTACCACGGCCTGACCTACGGGGCCTTCGCCCTCACCGATGCCCAGCTCGGGCACGAGATCTATGGGGTCGACCGCCGGTTGGTCGGCCATGTGCCGGCCAACGACCCCGACACGTTATCCGTCCTGCTCGATCGAGCGGGAGACCGGATCGCTGCACTGGTGGTCGAGCCGGTGGTCGGGACTGGGGCCGTGGCCCTCACTGACGAGTTCGTCGCCGCCCTCCTGGACCTGCGCCGCGAACACGGCTTTCTGCTCGTCGTCGACGAGGTCTCGACTGGGTTCGGGCGGATTGGCACGGCGCTGTTCGCCTCGTCGGCCTGGCCTGAGTCACCCGACATCCTGATCACCGCCAAAGGCCTCACCAACGGGACGATGGCCGCCGCCGCCGTCCTGGTGTCCCATGACGTGGCAATGGCGTTCATCGAGGGCGACGCGATCTTGGGTCACGCTGAGACGCAGGCGGGAACGCCGGTCGCATGCGCCGCCATCAGCGCCACGATCTCGGAGATGGAGCGCCTCGACGCCGTGGCCGCATCCGCTCGGCTCGGTCGGCGCCTCGACTCGCTCCTCACCCAGCTGGAGGACGAGCTGGACATCGTGACGGCGACGACCGGAGCGGGGTGCCTCCGGGCGGTCCGGCTGGGCGACGCTGAAAGGCCCTTGCCGCCGGAAGAGGTCCAGGCGGCCGTGACGGCCATCCGCGACGCGGGGGCGCTTGTGCACCCGGGTCCGAGCTGCATCCAGCTCCTGCCCGCGCTGATCTATTCCGACGACGACCTCGACGCTCTGCTGCAGTGCGTTACTGAGGGCCTGGCCGCCCATGGCCGACGGCGCTGACGGGGCGGCGCCGATCGAGCCGTTCCCCTGGCCCCGCACCGCCACTGGTGATCCCCCCTCGCTGTACGCGACGCTGCGGGCGGACACGCCGGTCGTCCGTGCCGCCTTCGCCTCAGGCCAGCCCGTGTGGCTGGTGACCCGGCATGAGGACGTCCGCCGCGTGCTGTCCGACAGCCGCGTTAGCTCCGAGCACTCGCACCCAGGCTTCCCCCCGCTATTCCCCGTGCGCCGGCACCGCGACGCACACGGCGTTCCGCCGAAGCTCACCTACTCCGGGATGGACCCTCCTGAGCACACCCACCACCGTCGTCGGGTCGCGAAGGAGTTCGGCGTCCGCCCTATCGCCCGGCTCCGCTCCCGTGTCGAGCAGATCGTCGACGAGCGGATCGACGCATTCGAAGCCGAGCCGCAACCGGCCGACCTGGTCGCGGTCCTGGCCGACACCGTCCCGGCGGCGGTAATCAGCGAGCTGATCGGGGTGCCCGAGACCGACCGATCTATCGTGCAGCGGCTGTCACGGCTGGTGCTCAGCCACCGTGGGCAGCCCGAGGAGATTGAGGCCGGGTCGAGCCGGCTCCACCATCTCGTCTCGGACCTCGTGCACGCCAAGCGCGAGGCGCACGCCGACGACATTCTGGGGCGACTGGTCGCGCGCTACGAGGCGCACGGCGAGTTCGACCACGAACAGCTGGTGCAGCTGGCAGGCGGCCTGCTCACGGCCGGGCATGAGACCACTTCGTCGATGATTGCGCTCGGCGTCGTCGCCCTCCTTGAGCACCCGAGCGTGTGGAGCGAGCTGGTAGGCGACCGAAGCCTTGTCGGCAAGGCCGTCGAAGAGCTGCTGCGGTACCTGTCAATCGCCGACATGGTGACCGCCCGGGTCGCACGGACCGACGTCGAGGTGGGTGGGGTGACCATCCCTGCTGGGGAGGGGATCGTAGCGCTCACCGCCGCCGCCAACCATGACCCGGAGGTCTACCCGCGCCCCGATGTCCTCGACATCCACCGCGACACCCGCGCCCACGTGGCGTTCGGGCACGGGATTCACAGATGCCTAGGCCAACATCTGGCGCGCCTGGAAATCGAGGTCGTCCTGGAGCGGCTGCTTTCCCGCCTACCTGGGCTGCACCTCGCCGCCCCCGTTCCCGCTCCGGGGTGGCCGGGGCGGACGGTGTTCCATGCCGTGGACACGGTCCTTGTCGCCTGGTGACCCGTCGGCCGAGTCCGATGCCGCGCACTCACACCAGCGAGCCCGACGACCCTCCATCCAGCTTGATCACCATACCGTTAGCGGTCGGGCCGAGCGAGGCGATGTGCAGCACACTCCGCAGGCAAGCCTCCAGATCGATCAGTTCGGTGATCACTAGCGACGGGTTGAGTCGGGCGAGAAAGATCCGCACGACTTCCTCTGCCGGAATCCGCCTACGCTCGGCGATCGCCCCCATCTCGGCGAGCTTGCGGGGGTCGGCAAGCGGCCCAAGCGCGAGGGTCGACACGCTGGACCGGCGCCCCCGGCACGCGCTGGCGAGGCCGGCAGTCAGGACGCGGAGCGCTGCCTTGGTCGCGGCATACTCGGCGGACTTGTCGTTAGCGCGGTAGATCGAGTCGGAGTTCACGATCACGCAAGAGCAGGCCCTCTCAGCTGGGAGGCCGGCGAGATGATCCCGGACCACGACGAACGGGGCGATGGCGTTGACCCTGAACATGGCACCGAGGTCCTCGACGGACCAGGGCGTGGCAGTGTGGTCACCATAAGTGACAGCACTGTGTACGACGAGGTCCGGGTCGACCTCCCGCAGGTGGGCGCCAAGCTCGCGCAGGTGCTCGTCGTCGGCGAGGTCAGACCGGAGGTAATGCACCTCGTCGGGCAGGTCGGTGTCGCTACGGGAACGGCGCCCGGTGCCGGTCACCAACCACCCCTCCTCGGCCAGGCGCCGGGCAACGTGGGCGCCGAGGCCCGAGCTGGCGCCGAGGACGACGGCGCGTCCCGCTGTCACACGCCTACCCCCTCGGGCAGGGCGTCGAGGGCCGCGGCCGACGGCGGTCGACGCGGCGTGCGGGGCGATGTGCGGCTCCGGAGCAAGGCGTCGGTGCCCGCCGTGGGAGCCATCGCCTCCCACGGCGTCCCCAGGAGGTCGTCGGCGAGTTCAGCGGCTCTCGCCGCAGCCCACGGATAGAGGAAGCCGGCGCCAGGGTGTTGGCGGAAGACCATGGCGACGAGGTAGCCGGCCAGGGTGCCGAGGTCCGGGGGATCGGGTACTCCCCGACCGGCGACCAATTCGGCCTGCACATCTGCAACGCTGTCACGTCCACTCTGGTGGAGCCGGAGGTCGAGCAAGGCGACCCACGCGCGGACCAGGTCCAGGCTCCCCGCCTCCAGCGCCCGAAGGCGGCGGGCACGGTCGAGGCCCTCCACGAGGTCGGGATCGAGGCCGACGACCCGCCCAAGGTCAGGGTGGAATGCCAGCAGCTCCCACCACGTGCTCATCTCCTCGAAGTGCTCGAGTGGCTGGGCATCCAGCCCGGTGACCGTGGGCCACGGCTCGGCCAGCATGACGTGGTCGAGGGCGTGGCCGACCTCGTGGAAGAGCGAGCGTGCCGCGTCGAAGGTCAGGACGGGCCCACGCTCCCCTCCGTCGACGATCGCCAGCATGTGCGCCGTCCGGCAGGTGGCCGACCCAGCGACGATGCCGTCGTCGTCGACTGGCCGGCGGCCATGAGGGCCGGACGGAACGAGGTCCACCTGGATGGTCCCGACGACTCCCGCCCCGGTGCGGACCGGCAAGACGAACGGGCCGCCTCCGGAGATCCGAGCACCCCCTAGCTCGACGCCGAATACGCGCTCGGCGACGGCGGCGGCAGCCTCGAGGCAGCCGTCCAAGGGGAGCCGTGGCTGAGGGGCTTCGCCTCGGATGACCGCCGCGGCACGCGCCAGGTAGAGCAGCGGAGCATCGGTCGCGCCCGTCGTCTCGCCCAGGAGGCGCAGGAGGTCGAGCCGGCGACGACGGGCCCGGTCCAGGGTGTCCACAAGGAAGGCTTCGACGCCGACGGCGTCGACCCCGCAGCGCGCAAACGTCTGTGCCACGACCGAGTCGTGGCCGTGCTGGGCCGCGTGTTGCCGACGCGCAGCGACGGCCCTATCCACGGCTGCGATGAGGTCCGGCTCGCGCCGCTGACCGAGCCGGTGCCAGGCCGCGACCACCTTGCCCCGGACCTCCGAATCGGCAATGGCGGCCAGGACCCCGGCGATGGCCGCCGCAGGGTGGCCCGGAAGGGTGCGCCCGACAAGGCGCTCGATGAGCGCCCGGCGGTCGTGGTCGATGGCTGCCAGCACGCCGACGATCTCGGTCGTCGCCGCTGCGATCTCAGCCCGGAACTCCACGTCGCGGCCCGTGCCCCGGCGGCTCATTTCGGCGGCCCACGGCGTCGGCGGCCACCAACCGTCTACCACCGGGGCCCGGGCCAGCGCAGCTGCGGCCCGAAGGCAGCGGCCGGGGTCGGCAATTGCCTCTAGGGCACGGGACGCGACCTGGCCCATCGCGAGATGGCGATCGTTTCCCTCGAGATGCACCGCGAGGTGCGCGAGGTCGAGGTGGGCCACGGCGAGTGCGGGCCATACCTCATCTGCTCCCGCCTCCGGCGCCACGAGGGCGTCGAGGCGGTCGACCAGCCCGGAGACACGCGCCCGAGGCTCCCAGCCCACGCCGACGCCGACCGCCGTCACCGGTCGCCCAGTGGGCGGAACAGGTGGTGGTAAAGGACCCCCGAGTATGAACCGCTATACATGCTCCCGCACGGCTCAACCACCGGCGTCGTGTCGATCGCAGGGTCGTGCTCCGCCAGGCCCAGGAGCTGGCTGGACTCCCAGCGGAATCGTCCGTCGCCAGCATTGAGGGCGACGATGTTCCCGCGGGCGTTGGTGGTGACGAAGGCGCCGTCGGGGAGGATCGTCAACGATGTATGGTCGCGAGGCGCCTGGTGCGGCGCGGTCCATCGCACTGACCTGGTCGCCACATCGACGCCGTGGACGTCGCCCCCGGCGATACCGACGGCCAGGGTCCCACCGGACACTGCGGGGCTGGCCGTGACCTTCCCGCCAAGGTCGACCTCGCCGAGTAGATGTCCGGTGTCTGACGACACGAAGCGGCAGCGCCCGTCCACCCCCACCACCGCCACCTCGCCACGGTCGTGCAGGGCGACCGGCGAGGCACGGACAGCGTGGCCCACCTCAACTTCCCACTGCGTTGAGCCGTCGGGGGCCAGCGCCACCACATGCTCCGCGCAGGCGACGACGATCGTGCCCGACTCGGCGGCGACAGGGCTTGCGTAGGGGTCGCGGAACGCCGCCGACCCGCCATGCCGGATGGACCACGGCTCGGGAAGACGACGCCGGAAACGCTCGGTCCCGGTCTCCAAGTCGAGACCGACGCACACGCTCTCGAAGAGCGCCAGAACGAGCAAGTCCTCCGCCGGTACTACGGTGGGCGTGGCGAAGACGGGATGGCCGACGACAGCCGTCCAGGACATCCTCCCCCTTAAGCTCAGGCTGGCCACCGTTCCTGTCGTCGTCGCCACCACGACGCACTGACGCCGGTGGTCGACGACCGGCGACGCGTAGAAGGGGCCGTCGAGGCGCAGCTGCCAGAACTGCTTGCCGAGGTCACGGCTGCAGAGCCGGATCGTGCCGTCGTAAGCGGGGACAACCACCCCGACTCCGCTGACCGCCACCGGGGTCGCGCAGATCGGGACCGCGACGTCGTTGTCGCCGATGGTGCGGCGGAGTCGGCGGTAGCCGCACACCGCCGGCTCCTCAGCCCATTGGGGCATGCGGTTCGGCTGGGCGCGATCGGCCACCACCGACTTGACCGGGTCGTGACGCCAGGCCGGGGGGCGCATCATCCGCCGAGGTCGCCGGCGGGGGTAGGTCGACCAGCGAGCGCCGCTAGCAGGTTAGCACCGCCGTCGACCACCGCTACGACCTCGGCCGCTTCTCGCCGGATGGAGGGATCGCGCGGGTCGAGCGAGAGCAACGCCAGGTAGTGCTCAAGGGCGAGGTCGTGCTGGCCCAAGGCGATGCGGCACCGCGCCGCGCGATGGAGGTGGTGGCCGACCGAGGGCGGACCGAGGCCGACCGCCCGCTCGTAGAGCTCGGCGGCTTGGTCGGTCTCGCCTCTACGCTCGTGCACCTCGGCGAGCTCGCCGACGCTGAGCGACCACACGGGATCGAGGTCGATGAGCGCCAAGCCGGCGTCGCGGGCTGCGTCGAGGTCACCGGTGACGTAGAGGTGTTCTTTTATCGTCGACTCGTAGTAGGTCTTGCGGGCGTTGCGGGCGTCGGACCCGGGCCGCACCCGCTCGGCGACCTCAGCCGCCTCCAGCGCCTTCCTCATGTACCGCCGCGTCGACGCGGCTCGCCCGGTGGCCGCGGGCACCATGGCGACGCCGCGGTACCACGCCGACAGCCCTTCGCCTGTCAGGTCGTCCGAGCCCGATGCGGTCAGGTCGGTGCCGTGCTGGGCGAACCAGCGGAAGATCTCGGCCGAGACCTCCCGCCGCTTGACGTACCACACCACCGCCTGGGTGCAGGCGTCCAGGGCCCGAGCAGGCGGGACCCCGCCGCCCTTGATCGCTCGGCGCATGCGGTCGAATGCCTCGGGCGAGCTAGCGCCGTCATCGACCCGGTTGGAGATCACGAAACGCAGCCAGGCGAGCTCGAAGTCCTCCCGCGTGGAAGTCAATCGGCCCGTGCCGAGGCCGACCAGCTCACTCGCCAGGGAGAATCGGCCTGCGCAGATCAGGATCGACGCCACGTTTACAAGTTCGGTCACCGATAACTCGGCGCGGGCCGCAACGGCGTCGCCGAGCCGTCGCGTCGTGGCGGTGGGGCAGTAGTCGAGGGTAGCGAGGGCGCGTGGGTCGATACCCTCGATCAGGGCAATCTCAAACAGCACCGCCGGTTCGAACACCTGGGTGAACGGGAACCCGAAGTGGTGCCAGGCATGCTCGGCGATCGCCCGAGACAACGACTCCGAGAAGATGTCCAGGGGGCGATCGTCCGGAACCTCGAGCCCGACCATCACCGCCTGGAACGCGTTTCTACCCGATCGCCCGACGGCCCTCTGCGCTGCCATGTCCATCCCAGCGTTTTCCTCGGGCGTTCGCGGCGAGGGTGCGGCCGAGTCTGCTCCGTCGGTCGGGAACGTGTGGCCCCGCGCGCTGTCAGGTGCTGAGAAGCTCGTCGAGCTCGGACTCGAGGTCGACGTCCTCCAGGACCTCCAGATCCTCCAGGCCCGTGCCAGCGTCCGCCTCGAAGAAGACCTCGGCGGAGACGAACGGGAAGAAGGCGGGCTTCTTCCCGAGGATGGACTCGTGCATGGCGCTACCTCCGTTGCGCAGGACTCAGCTCACAGAGTGACTCAGGTCGGCACCGACGGTCAATGGGCTCTTCGCGGTAGAGGGTGAGCGGTTCGTGTCGTAGTGGCGGCGATGGGAGCGACCCCCAGGCTGATCGATGTCCTGGACGATCGGAAGGAGCCCACTCGGCAGTCAACGCTAGGTGAACCGTTCCAGCGTCTCCGCCGCTTGCCGGTAAGTCACAGGACCCGGCTGTCTGACAGAGGGGCGATCCTTTCCAGCGCGAGGTGTTCGGTGAACCGCAGCGCGGAGTACTACCCATCCTTGCGACTCTCTCGCCTTCTCGATGATCACGGGTTTCTTTCATTGATGGGATCGGTCAGTGATTCCTCGACACGGTCACGGAGTACTTCGTCTCCACACTGAAGACCGCTCTGGCCCCGCTCTGGCCCGCTCATCGCGAACCCGAAGGAAGCTCACCTGACAGTGAACGGATTAGGCACGGTTCGTCGCACAGGAATGTCGAGACGCTGTATTAGGTGACTTGGCGCAGGTAATCGCCGCGGTTCAGCGGGTTGAGGTCGGTCCGGGGCCGGGTGGGGAACTTGCCGGCCACTCGTGCGTAATGGCTGAACTCCGTCTCGAGGAAGCCTTCGCCGCGGGTCATCCCGGGGATGAGTGCCTGGAGGTCTGGGACCTTTGCGGCGCGGACGTTGCCCTCGACGATGCACGTACCCGCCTTTATAAGCGGCTCGGACGTGATCTCGCCGAACTCCGCCATGGCTTTCACGAGGCCGCCGAGAGTGTCCGTCGGGCACTCCAGGTGGAACGACTGGATCGGCTCGTGGACCTCGGTGGTCGCCCGACGTAGGGCATCCATCACCGTCAGCGGGGCGAGCTTCCGGTGGTCGGCGGCCGTGCTCGTAGCCCAGTCGCGGTGAAGGATCCCCCTAGTCATTGTGACAATGCAGTCCACCACCTCCCAGCCGTACAGCCCCTCCATCAGGGTCCGCATCGCCGCATCCTCCACTGCCTTGTAGAAGGACGAGGGCACGCTCCCGGTGTTGATCTCCAGTGCGAAAGAACGACCCGACCCGACCGGGCCCGGCTCCACCCGCAGCCCGATTGTCGCGATGAACGGGTCGGGTGCTTCGTCGAGCGCCTTGCCGACCCCGACCACCCGCTCGACGTGGACGATGGTGGAGGGGCTGAACTCCGCTTCGACCTGGAACTCGGTCGCCAGCGTCTCCTGGATGACCTCCTTCTGCACCTCGCCGTAAAGCGAGACGTACAGCGCCTGAGCGCGGTCATCCTGGCGGAGTCCGATCAGCGGGTCCTGCTCGGAAAGCTGGGCGAGGGACTGATACAGCTTCCCCCGGGCACGGGGGTTCGTCGCTCGCACCGCGGACTCGAGAAACGGGCGGGCGAAATACGAAGCGCGCGGCGCCGACCCGCCAGCTCCGATCTCGTCTCCGATCTTCGCCTTGTCGAAGCCCCAAACCTTGGCGATCCGCCCCGCCTCGACAGCGCCGACGGGCACCGCGGCGCCCTCCTCGAAGACCTGGAGAGCGGTCACCCGCTGGTCCAGCCCGCCTACCGGGATGCGCTGCCGGGACCGGAGGATCCCGGAGAGAACCTTGGCATAACATATCTTTTCGCCCGCAGGACCACGGTCGACCTTGAACACCCGCCCTCGCAGATCGTCGTCGATGGGCGCCGCGGAGGCCGGCAGGTACGTGACGATCGCGTCCATGAGTTCGGGCACGCCTGTACCGGAAATGGCCGAACCGAACAGGAGGGGGTGCACGGTTCCCCGGCGGGCCTCACGCAGAGCTGACAGGCGGAGGACCTCGTCGTCGATCTCGGACCCGTGCTGGACGAACAGGTCGAGCACCTCTTCGTCGTTGTCCGCCAGGACTTCGATCACATCTTGGCGGACCGCCTCCGGGAAGCTGGAGTACGGCTCGTAGCGGGCGGCGCGTGTCCCCAGCTCGATCGGCTCGCCTAGGCACAGCACATTCGGGGTAAGCCGGGAGCGGATCTCGGCAAGCAACTGGTCCGAGCGGGCTCCGACGCGGTCGATCTTGTTGACGAAGACCACGAAAGGCAGGCCTCGGCGCTTCATGGCCCGGAAGAGGATCCGGGTCTGCGCCTGCACACCCTCGACGGCCGAGATGACGAGGACTGCACCGTCGAGGATGTCGAGGACCCGCTCGATCTCGGCGATGAAGTCGGGGTGCCCTGGCGTGTCGACGAGGCTGACGGCGCAGCCGTCGTGGGTGAACGCGGTGACTGCGGCCTGGATGGTGATCCCCCGCCGTCGCTCCTGCTCCATGCTGTCGGTGACGGTGGTGCCGTCATCGACCCTCCCCGGCTCGGCGATCACGCCGGCCTCGAAGAGGATCCGCTCAGTCGTTGAGGTCTTGCCGGCGTCGATGTGCGCGAGCACGCCGAGGCTCAGTGTCCTCGTCGGGCTCGCGGCGTTGTCCTGGTGCTCGGCCATCGTGGGCCATAAACTACCCGACCGGCCCTACAGCACCGTGTCCCCACTCTGCCGGAGCGTCGCCTCGCCCGAGCCTCGGACGGAAGTAGTGCCAGGCGGAGGAAGTAGCTGCGGCGGGCGGATTCTGCACGGCGACCCCGATCTGGTTCGGGCAGGGTCCGGTCTCCGTCGACCAAGTCGATAGACCGACGCAGAAACGCCTGCCGGCCTGCTGCCTTGACGGCGACGAAATCGTGACGAGCTCACCAGGCATGGCCTGCCGTCTGAGTTCAGAGGCCGCGCTGCTTAGGAGTTATTTGCCTATGGGTCTGTCCTCGGCTCAGCGGCCAGCCTACCGGTGCCCGGGGCGTCAGCGAGCGAGATAGCCGATGTCTTGACATGGCTGTCCAGTAAGCCGCGTTGGACGGCACAGCCGAACTCATCGAGGATCTTGCTGTATTTATCCGCCTCACACGGGCCTCACTAATCAGTTAGTCCGTATCTGGGTGGTCCCGTATTTGGTCGAGTACCTGGCGTAGATCGTCGGGGCAGCGGGTGCGCGGTGGTCAGAATCTGTTCACCATGGCGTCGTACATGCGACAC
>NZ_CDWWEW010000063.1:15868-17827 GCF_977966315.1 Frankia sp. CeRuru1 | reverse complement strand
CCCGCCCGCCTCTCACCCGGACCGGCCGCCGCCACGGACCCCCTACGCAGCGAAAAACCAGCAGGACAACCGGGGTGCGAAGGGCCTTCGGCCCGCCCGGTCAGCCCGGCCGGCCGAGCGGGCCGCCGACGTCGCGCGACGGGAACTTCAACGCACACTCGCCGTAGTTGGGAAGGACTAGTGTTTACCCACCCCGTCCAAGTGGACTAGTCTCACGCCGACGTCACGACAACACCGGGCCGAACGCCGAGTCCTGCCCCCGGCCCCGGTGTCCCCTCCGAGTCGTCATCAGGGGCAGGAGCGGGGGACCCACCTCCACCGGCCGGCACCGATCCGCGGTGTCGACCTAGGGGTGAAGCTCGACGCGTGAAGGTCACGCGAGAGCCGGGCAGCCCAGCCCGAACCCGACAGCTCACTTCGCAGGCGTACGGGAAGGAATACACCGTTGTCCGCGCAAAGCGTGCAGCTCGACGAAGAAACGCGAGGCGCCGGTCGCGGCCGTCATCGCGCACCCTCCGCGCCCCCGGCCACCCGCAGCCGGGCCCGGGCCCGCGCCTTCGCCGCCGTGACCACCGGGACCGTCGCGGTCTCCGGAGTGGCTCTCGCCGGCTGCGCCACCGACATCAACGCCGACGCAGCGAAGGACGAGCAGCCGAACACCGCTCCGATCACCCTCGCCGCGCAGATCGGCTCCCATGCCGCCCTGGGCGGCAGCATCGCGGCGGCGGCGGTCAGCACCCACGGCTCCACCTCCCTGCTCGGCTCGGCGGGCGGTGTCAACGCCCCGCCCTTGACCGGCAAGGTTCAGGTCGGTCTCCGGGTGACCAACCCCGACGTGACCGTCAACGCGGACCAGCCGATCGACATCGGCTTTTCGCTCTACAACGAGCAGACCCACGAACCACTGGCGAACCAGCTGGTCAAGGTGCAAGTGAAGCTCCCCACCGGGTGGGCCACCTTCAAGCACCTTTACACTAACGCCCAAGGCTACACTTCCTACACGGCCCGGGTGCTCACCACCACGAACGTCACCGCGGTCTTCGACGGCACGGACGCCCTGCAGTCCGCCCGCTCGGCGAACGACGCCACCCTGCGCGTACGGCCGGCACCCACCCCCCAGCCCGTCCGCAACGCCGCCTGGTCGGATCTCCTTGCGACAGTGGGCGCCGCGGGCCAGACGTCGGTTCCGGTCCCGTCGAGCTCCCTCGGGGAGAAGGCCGTCTACCTGGCCTCCCTGCAGGCCGGCAAGCCCTACGTCTACGGTGCGGAGGGCCCGAGCGCGTTCGACTGCTCCGGCTTCATCCAGTACATCTTCAAGCAGCTCGGCAGGAGTGTGCCGCGGACGACCGACGCCCAGTTCGCCGCCGCCACCCGGGTGTCGCAATACAACAAGCAGCCCGGCGACCTGATCTTCTTCGGGACGCCCGGGAACATCTACCACGTCGGCGTCTACGCGGGCAACGGCATGATGTGGGTGGCGCCGCGCACCGGCGACGTCGTGTCGCTCAAGAAGATCTATACCACCTCCTACTACGTAGGTCGGATCCTCTAGCAGCCGGTCGGAGCCGGCGCACCGCCCTCATGCCGACGCAACGGCTCATCCGGCTCCGGTGGATCGCCTTCGCGGCTAGCGGACCGCACGAGCCCTGCCAGTCCACCAGCGGCCGGCTACCGGGCCTCCCCTCCGGGTACCGACCCGAAGCCGTGAAAGCCGGGCCCGGGACTCCCACCCACCGGCGAAGCCGCGGACAGACCAGCAAGCGGGCCCTGTCACCGCCCGACAACCCGCCTACATGGTTCCTTTCCAGCTATCCGGACGGGCCCTCCTTCCGGTGGGACGGACGTCAGATCTCCCCCCCATCTGACGTCCGTCCGGCCGGAAGGCCCCCGATTCCGCCGGCCTTCCCTCGGATCCCCCCCCATCCGCACGGGAAGGCCGGCGGGCCTCGGACCCCCGGC
>NZ_CDWWEW010000063.1:0-15508 GCF_977966315.1 Frankia sp. CeRuru1 | reverse complement strand
GCCGGTGACCGGACGAGAACTTCCACAGGGCCTCGCTGACCTTCCGGTCCCAGGAGGCCTCCGGGGCCCGGCCCTCCGGGACACGGTCCTGGCAGTTCGGCCCGGGCTCCGGGTCGAACTGCCCGACGACGCCTACCGCGGCGAATTCCGGCTTACCCGGGGCGCAGGCAGCGGCCAGGGCCAGCCGGGCACCCTCGCCGATCCCCCACACGTAGACCCGGTCCGGATCCACCTTGGTCCGTTCCGTGGAGACGAAGCGGACCACGTCGCGCAGATAGCGCACGTCCGCCCCCTCGGGTCCGTCGATCCGCCACGTGCCGCCCACGGCTTCCGGGAAGGCCACCGCGAAGTCGCGGGAGTTCGCGAGCTTGCCGGCGTCACTCTGCCGGTCGAGTGACTTCGCGTCCGCGTTGTCATCGTGCAGGATCAACACCAGCGGAAGCGGGTTGGCGGGATCGGACGGGGCCTGGACGAGCAGCTCACGGCCCGCCGACGCGTAGTCGCCGGGCAGGCTGACCCGCTGGGTCCTCGGGCGGTCACGGGTCCCGAGGTAGCCCCAGGCAACCACGATCACGACACCGACGATGAGCACGGTTCTCTTGTTTTTGCCCCACCATCCGGCGAGGGGATTCGACACCACGATCCAACCGAACCACACCGCTGGCCGGGAAACGCCGCAAACCTGGTAGCAGATGACGACAAGACCTGAGTCAGACCAGGTCTGTCCGCCTTGCCCCCCAAAAAAACTTGCCCCAAAAAACGCCAGGGGACACGTCAGGTGACGGCCAACGCGCGGCGCCGGGCCTGGCGCAGCACCTCCACCTCGCGGGGCGCGCCCAACGGCGGCAGCGGACCGTGGACCCAGCTCAGCAGGAGATCAGCGAGGGCGGGGTTCTGCGCGAGCACCGGCCCGTGCAGGTAGGTGCCGATGACCCGGCCATCCACAATGCCGTCCGTTCCGCCGTCACCGTCACCGGTCCCGAGCCGGACCGTACCGAGCGGGATGCCGTTCGCGCCGGGCAACCGCCTCGTCCGCCCGGCGTGATTCTCATACCCGTACAGGGTGGGCAGGCCGAGCCGTGCGTCCGGTTCCACCACGATGTCCCCGACCGCGCGCGGCGGCGGCGCGTCCGACGGGCCGAAGGAGCGACGGGTCTCCACGCCGACGAGATTCAGCCCCTCGTGGATCTCCCCACCGGACGGGAAGGTCGCGCCGATCACCTGGTAGCCGGCGCACACGGCGAGCACCGCCGCTCCCGAGCTCACCGCTCGCCGGATCGCCCGGTTCTGCCGGATGCCGTCCGCCGCGAGGACCTGCGGTGCGTCCTCACCCCCGCCGAGCAGGTAGATATCACAGCTCTCGGGCACCGCCGACCCCGCGGGAACGTTCACCACCTCGACCGGCAGACCACGCCAGCGCAGGCGCTGGGACAGCACGATCGCGTTACCGCCATCACCGTAGGTACCGAGCAGCTCGGGGTAGATCAGCGCGATCCTGGTCGCCGAGCCGCCCGTCATCGCGTGGATCCCCTCATTGCGTCACCAACCTCACCGCGTACACAATCTCACCGCGTACACAACCTTGCCGCGTACACAACCTCACCGCGTGGACCTCACCGCGTGGACCTCACCAGCAGATCGCGAAACGCCGTGTAGTTGGCGACGACGTCGACCACCTTCTCGTTGGCGGCCAGGGCCGCGTCCTCCGCGCTGGCATACACGCTGTGCGGCACCTCCGCATAGGCCAGCCGCACGCTCATGTCCTCCTTGCGCTCCCCGGTGACCAACACCTGCCGGCCGGCGAGCCGTTCGAACGGCACGTCCCAGATCCAGGACGGATCCCGCCCGTCAGCGGTCTGGGAGTTGAAGTCGATGACGACAGGCCGCGGCGGCGCGTCCGCCAACAGCTCCATCATCTCCACCCAGCCGGCGGGGTTCTTCGCCAGCAGCAGCCGGCCTCGGTGGCCCTCCTCGCCGAGCGCCACCTCCTGATAGCGACCCTGCACATCGCCCAGGCCGGTCATGGCTGCAAGCGCATCCTCGATCTCGACGCCGAACTCCCGGGCCGCGGCGGCGGCCATCGCCGCGTTACCGAGGTTCACCCGTCCGGGCAGATCGAGCCGGGCCGCGATGGTGCGGCCGTACCAGAGCAGTTCCCGGGAGCCGGTGACCGCGACGATCGGTTCGGGCCTGGCCAGCCCGCACTCGGACCACCAGCCACTGCTGTTGCGGTACAGCAGCCGGGCGCACTGCGGGCAGACCATCGCGTCCGCCGTCCAGTTCTGCCCCGCCGACACCCAGACCTGCCGGTGCCAGCCCGCCGCCGCCCAGGCCACCAGGGGATCATCGACGTTCGCGACCACCGTCGTGTCGCGCAGCTCCGAGCCGAGCTCGCGCCACATGGCGGCGATGCGCCGCGTCTCGTTGGACCGGTCGAGCTGGTCGCGGCTGATGTTCATCAGCAGGACCACCCGCGGGGAGATCTCCCTGGCCACCTTCGGCAGCCAGATCTCGTCCACCTCGAGAGCCGCCGCCGCGTCGAACGGCGGCCGGGACAGCGCGGCCAGCACCCCGGGCGCCATGTTCGCCCCGCCGCTGTTCGACTTGACCGGCCCCAGGGTGCCCAGGGCCCGGGCAAGCAGCCGCGTGGTGGTGGTCTTGCCGTTGGTGCCCGACACGCAGGCGGTCATCCGGTGGGAGCCGACCTCTGCGAGCGCCCCCGGGGACACCCGCAGCGCGAGCTTGCCACCGATCATCTCGCCGGAACCACGGCCGAGCCGGCGTGACGCCTCGGCCGCCAGACGTTCAACGGCGAGCGCGGCCTGGGTCCTGGCGGTGAACCGGCGGGGGATTGATGTCGTCATCGCGGTTTCTACAGTGCCACGACGGCACCGGGCGGCGAAGCCCGCCCCGTCTTCCGTTCCGATAGATCCCGGTCCAGTCCCCGGTCATCGGCCCGGTACCACCCGGTAGCGCCCCCGGACGGGGGTTTGTTCCGGCCGGACATTACCTCACGTGAGCTGGCGTTACCCATAGTCCGTCGGGGAAGGCGTCGACCGGACCACCGTGGCGGAATCGACGCGGCATCGCGGTAGAACTCACCCGACGGAGTGAACCGGAATACCCACGGCCGCCCCCACAGGTGAGAATCACAGGTGGAACACGGCTGGTCGGCGCGGGTGCGCAGGTTCGGCCACCGGGGGCCGCGCCGGGCGGGCATTCCGGACCGGCACGGCCGGCACGGCCAGCCCGGGTCCGCCGCGCGGTTGCAGAAGGGACGTGAGGGCGCACAGTGACCACGAAGGCAATCGCGATCGCGCAGGTACACGGCCACTGGTCGGTGCACGATCTCGACCCGGCCGACGCCGACGACCTCGACGCCCTCACCGACATGATGCGGGATCTGGGTGACGGCCCCGTCATCGCCTTCATCGAGGAGGACGACGAGTACCTCGCGGTGGTCTGCATGCGTCCCGACGACCCGGATCCGCAGGTCTTCCTCTCTGATCGCCGGGTCCTGGTGACCTCCGATCTCGCCGAACGCCTGTTCGCCGACGCGCTGCCCTCGATGGCGGGACTGATCACCGCGGACGACGAGGATGACGCGTCCGCCGTCACCCATGCCGCCCCCGTGGGCGATCTCGATCTACTCGGCGATCTGGGCACCCCCGCGGAGGCGTTGTTGGAACTGATCGGCGAGGAGGGGATGCTGCCGGGCGATGTGATCAGCGCGCTCAGCGAACGGGCCGGGGCGGGGGAGATCCTCGACGACGCACGTGGCTGAGCTCACCGGTCCGGCTGATCCGGGATGACCGATCCCGACGAGTACCCCCGGGCGGGCGCTCCCGCCCGGCTGAGCGGTCCACCCGGACTAGACCGCTTCCACGAGGCGATGGGGCTCGCCCTGCGCGAGGCCCGCCTGGCCCCGGACCACGCCGACGTCCCGGTGGGTGCCCTGGTGGTGACCGAGGACGGCACGGTGCTCGGACTCGGGCACAACGAGCGGGAACGCGGCGCCGATCCCACCGCCCACGCCGAAATGATCGCCCTGCGGGCGGCCGCGCGCCGGACGGGTTCCTGGCGGCTACCGGGAGCCACCCTCGTGGTCACGCTGGAGCCCTGCACCATGTGCGCGGGGGCCCTCGTGCTCGCCCGGGTGGACCGCCTCGTCTACGGTGCGGTCGACGAGAAGGCCGGGGCGGTCGGCTCGCTCTGGGACGTGGTGCGGGACCGGCGGCTCAATCATCGACCCGAGGTGGTTGCCGGGATTCGCGCCGGCGAGTGCGGCGCGCTCCTGGCGGAGTTCTTCGCCGCGCGCCGACGCCCGGCGGGGCGCTAGCCGGCACACCGCCGCCACGCTAGCCCGGTTCGGGACGACGGGACGACGGGACGACGGGGTGCCGTCTCGACGCCGTCGGACCCCTACACACCCCGGCGAACCGGACTCTCGCGACGTCCGGTAGGCTAATCCACGGTGGAGTCGCCTAGTGGCCGAGGGCGCACGCCTCGAAAGCGTGTGAGGGGGCAACCCCTCCGTGGGTTCAAATCCCACCTCCACCGCCCTATCGGTACGTCTCGCTATTCGCGTGCTGCCCAGCCGGCCAACCAGCCACGATGCTCCCGCACCTGGCTCCTCCCGCACCTGGAACGCCGGCTCGAGCAGCGGCTGGCTGGGCCCGCACAGCGGTCCCGGAGGATCAAGCCCGGGCAGACGTCGACTTGCAGTCGCCGCGGAGCGTGAAATAGTAAACGCGGAAAGTAATTCACTACTGACCATGACGCCCGCGGATGGATACCCGCGGGCGTTTCCATCAGCTGCACGACCGGCGAGTCGGAGGCAATGGCATGGCGAGAATCGTTATTTTTGGTGCCGGTGGTCAGATCGGGCGCCGTATCACCGACGAGGCGATTCGACGGGGGCATGCGGTCACCGGTGTCGAGCTCGACGCGGCCCGGGTGAAGAAACTTCCCAACAAAGCGAACGGCGTGGTCGGCGACGTCACGTCCCGCGATTCCGTTCAGCAGCTGGCGCAGGATGCGGACGCCGTCATCGTGGCGATCGGCGGCGCGGACCGCCCGGTGCACGCGAACGCTGCCCGCACGCTCGTTGACGTCCTGCCGCGCATCGGCGAGCCGGCGCCGAGCATCCTCCACGTCTCCAGCGGGGGGACCCTGGAGGACGAGAACGGTCAGCGTCTCATGGACACCCCGGGCTTCCCGGCCGCCGAGCGCAAGGACGCTCTTGACCAGGCCGACGCGCTCGACGTCTACCGCGGCGCCCGGAACATACGGTGGGCCGCCATCACCCCGCCGCCGCGGAACGTGGGCCAGGGAAAGCCCCGGGGAGGGTACCGCACCGGCAATGACCGGCCGGTGGTGGACGCCCAGGGCAACACGGGCATCTCCCTGGAGGATCTCGCCGTCGCGGCCCTCGACGAGATCGAGAAGCCGCGGCACCGCAACCGGCGGTTCAGCGTCGGCAACTGAGCCACGCGCCCGGGCGGGCGGCACGGGTCGGACCCACCCGCGCCGCTCCGGGCGGCACGCCCCGTACCCCGGACCGGCGGGGAGACCGAACCGGCGGGAAGACCGGACGGCGGGGAGAGGGAGCTCATCGTGGCGAGGATCAGGCCATCGTGGCGAGGATCGCGCCGATGTCGTCGACGGTGGTCCGCGGGTTGACGATGGCGAACCGGGCGACGGTCTCGCCCTCGTGCACGGTGGGCGGAACGAACGCGAAACCGTCCCGCAGCAGGTTCTCGCTCCACCGCCGGTAGTCCGCGGCCTGCCAACCCAGCCGACGGAACACCACGATCGACAGCTGCGGTTCCCGCACCAGCTCGAGGTGAGGCAGCGCGGCGATCTGGAGCACGGCCGCCCGGGCGGTCGCCAGCGTGGACTCAATGGCCTGGCCGTAGGCCAAGGTGCCATGCGTCGCCAGCGAGAACCAGAACGGCAGCCCGCGGGCCCGCCGGGACAGCCCGATGGCATAGTCCGACGGGTTCCAGGCCCCCGCCGAATCCAGGACCTCGAGGTAGCCGGCCCGCTGCGGGCCGTGCGCCGCCCGGGCCACCGCCGGATCGCGATACACCAGCGCGCAGGCGTCGAACGGCGCGAACAGCCACTTGTGTGGATCGACGATGAACGAGTCGGTCTCGGCGATCCCGTCGAAGAGAGAGCGGGTCGATGCGGCGGCGAGCGCGGCCAGCCCGTAGGCGCCGTCCACATGCACCCACAGCCCGCGGGCCTGACAGACGTCCACCACCCCGCGGATGTCGTCGACGGTGCCGAACTGAGTGGTCCCGGCAGTCGCCACCACCGCGAACACGCCGTCGACGGCCTCGGCGCCGCCCTGCTCGGCGAGCCGGTCCAACGCCTCGGCCAACAGCGGGCCGGTCAGCCGTCCGGCGTCATCCGTCGGCACGACGACGACCTCGGCGTCGAGCACCGTGGCGGCCTGGTAGAGGGAGGAGTGCGCCTCGGCACCGCAGACGAACCGCCATCGCGGTGGAGTCGGCCGACCGGCGGCGGTCAACCGACTCCGGGCGGCATGCCGGGCGGCGGCCAGCGCCGACAGGTTGCCGACGGTGCCCCCCGGTACGAACAGCCCACCGGCGCAGGCGGGGAAGCCCGCGAGGTCCGACAGCCATCGCAGCGCCTCGTTCTCCGCGAAGACCGCGCCCGCGCCCTCCATCCAGCTGCCCGCGTAGATGGACGATGCCCCGACCACCAGATCGAACAACACAGCCGCCTTGGTCGGGGCGGCCGGGATGAAAGCGAGATTGCGGGGATGATCCGTCGAGATGCAGGCGCGGGACAGCTTCTCGTCGAACACCTCGAGGACACGACGGCCACCGATGCCCTCGGCGGTGATCGTGGATCCCACCGCTGCCGCCAACTCGTCCCGTGACAATGGCGCGTCCAGCGGTACCGGATCGAATCCGAGCCGGACGCGAGCAAAGTCACAGATCGCGCGGACGAGATCGGCAGTCTGCCCGTCAAACCGATGCACAGGCGGAGTCTAGGGTCGGCCATGCCCGGACATCGGGTAGCTCACCCCGCCGCAACATCGGCGTTTCCGGGTCAACCCCGAGTTCACACCGGATCGTCGCGGACCGTCACAAGCCGCCCGGGTCGGGGTGATCTCCCGCGACCCGGGGGACGACGCGAGGCTACGCGTCCTGCTTGCCGCGCTGACGACGGAAGAGGAACCCGCCACCAATCAGGGCAACCAACAGAACAATTGCTCCGACACGCTTCACAACAAACCTCCACGATGAGGACCCGGCCTACGGGACGACATGCCCGGGCGTCCATCCATATACCCCATGGACGCCGCGGAAGGTGCCCAGACCCGCCGTCCCGGGGGACGAGCGGCCGACACATCCTCATGTCATCGAAACCGAGCATGCCATGAAGTGGTCCCAGGCGTGCAACCGGACCGCCGGACAAGCCGACGCGTCCTACAACAGCGCGATGGACACGTGTCGTACCGCGGGGCAATCTTCACGCGACCCGGCGTTTGGACCGTGCTTTCACAGTCGCCCTCATCGCACCCGTTCGGCGACAAGGGCGGCGAGGGCGTCGGCGCCTAGAATGTTCCTGAGGATGTGCACGGCGAATCCCGGGGGCGATGGTGGCACGAGTTTTCGTCAGCCATGCGGGCACCGACGCGGAGCTGGCCGACGAGGTTCATCAGGCACTGACCCTTCTTGGCCACCGGGTGTTCCTCGCTCAGGACATCCGGGTGGGCGTCCAGCCCGGCGACATGTGGAAGGATCGGTTGCACCGCGAGCTGCGAGCCGCCGACGCCGTGGTCTGTGTCATCACCAACGCCTACAACGCCTCCCCGTGGTGCGCCTACGAACTGGGAATCGCCTACGAGGTCGGCAGCCTGTTGCTGCCGCTGCGCGTGGAGCCGACGGTCACCTCCCCGCTCCTGGAGGACCGGCAGCACGTTCACCTGCACGAAAATCCGCGATGGGCCGACAACCTGAACGTTGGGCTGCGGCGCGTCGAGGCCGCCGGCGGGCTGGGCTGGGCGGACGACCGGTCCCCGTTCCCGGGTCTGCGGCCGTTCACCCGGGACATGGCCAAGGTGTTCTATGGGCGCGGCAACGAGCTGCGGCGGCTCACCCACCGGCTACGCTCCCTCGGTGAACAGCGTCTGCTACTGGTGGTCGGTGCCTCCGGGTGCGGCAAGTCGTCGCTGGTCACCGCCGGCTTGCCGGCCCGGCTGGCGGGCGAGCCCGGCTGGGAGGTGGCCGACCCCTTCTGGCCGGGCCGGGACCCGGTCCGCAAGCTCGCCCACACCCTGACCCAGGCTGCGAGGCGCGTCGGCCAGCAGTGGGCGGTCACCGACATCGACCGGCAGCTCAGGGAGGACGACCTGGCCCTGATGGGGCTGGCCGAAGAACTTCTGACGGCCGGCTCCGGCCCGGCGCGGGACAGACTGCTGCTACTGATCATCGATCAGGGCGAGGAGCTGTTCACCCGATCGGACGAAGAGGAACGGGCCCGGTTGGCGACCCTGTTGCGGCATGGGGTCACCGGTCCCGTGCGGGTGGTCATGGCGCTTCGCTCCGAGTTCCAGGACCAGGTCTTCGCCCTGCCCGAACTGAGCGGCCCCCCCGAACAGGGCGGGGTCAACCTGCACGTCTTCCCCCTCCGCCCGCTGGCCCGGGACATGCTGCCGGTCGTCATCACCGAGCCGGCCCGGGTAGCCGGCCTGCAGGTGGAGCCGGAGCTGGTCGCCAAGATGGTCGCGGACACCGAGGACGGCGAGGCACTGCCGCTGCTGGCGTTCACGCTCCATGAGCTGGCCAAGGACCAGACCCGCGGCGGCACCCTGTCGATGGACCGGTACCACGAGCTGGGTGGCGTGCAGGGGGCGCTGGCCCGCCGCGCCGACGCCGTCCTCGACGACGCCGTGGAGACGAGCGGGCTGGGCCGGGAGGAGATCCTGGTCGGCCTGGCCGAGCTCGCCACGCTCGACGAGGCCGGTCGGCGGACCCGCCGACGCATCGACCTCAAGGACCTGCCGTCCGACGCGTTGCGGAGAACCTTCCAGGTCTTCGTGAACCAACGGCTGCTGTCCACCCCCAGCGACAGCCTGGGGACCGCCGTCGGGGTCGTCCACGAGGCGTTGCTGACCGCCTGGAAGCCACTGGATGCCGTCATCCGGGAACGGGAAGCCGCCCTGCTCAGTGAGGGCAAGGTCGAGCGCGCCGCCGCCGAGTGGGAGCACAACGACGGCCCGCTCTGGGACGAGGACCGGCTGACCACCGCCATCACGACGCTGTGGCAGTCCTATGAGCGTTTCCGCGCCGGTGAGGAGCCGGTGGTCCATCTCAAACCGGCCGGGCGGAGGTTCATCGACGCGTGCGACCAGCGGATCGAGGAAGCCCGTCGCCAGGAACGTGCGCGCGTCGAGGCGGCCCGCCGCCGGGAACGTCACGAACGTCAACGCCGCCGGCAGGTCATCACCGTCCTTTCCGTGCTCCTCGTCTTCAGTGTCGCCGGTGCCGCGATCGCCACCTGGCAGTCCCTCACCGCCCGGCAGGCGCAGCGCACCGCGGAACGGGCGCAGCGCACCACCGAACGGGCGCGGCACGCCCTGATCACTCATACCCTGCTCGCCAACGCCGACGCCGCGCGGGCGACGGACCGGGTGCGCGCGTTACGACTCGCCATCGCCGCCGAGAACATCGACTCCGGTACCGGTGGTGAGGCCGGTAGTGAGGCCGGCAGCCAGGCGAACCTGCTGCAGACTCTCGTCGAGGACCCGACCGCGCTCGCCAGCCGCGGCGATCCCGTCACCTCGGTGACGTTCTCCCCGGACGGGCGCCTCCTGGCCGTCGGCGGCGCGAACGCAACGGTCGTGCTGTGGGATGTGACGGAGGGTCAACCTCGTCGGATCGACCCGCCCCTCACCGGCCAGCGCAGCGGGATCACGTCGGTGACGTTCTCGCCGGACGGCCGGAACCTCGACGCGACCGGCGTCGACGGGACAGTGCTGCGGTGGGACATCGCCGACCCGGACCGGCCACAAGCGCGGGAGCGCGTGAATGCCGCCGCGGTCCCCCCCACGCCGTGGGAGGCATTCTCCCCGGACGGGCGCCTCAGAGCCACCGGCCAGAACGGATCGATCATGCTGGCGGATGTCACCGCCCCGGATCGGCCCCGGCCGCCCAGCCTCCTTCTCGCCGACCCCGGACCGGTCCGGGCCGTGGCCTTCTCCCCGCACGGGCAGGTCCTGGCCGCGGTCGGATCTGGCCGGAGGGTATGGCTCTGGGACACCAGCGTCACCCCGCCGCGGCAGATCGGGCAGCCGCTGACCGGGCACACCCGCTCCGTCCTGTCGCTGGCGTTTTCCCCGGACGGCGGGACGCTGGCCTCCGGCGGCAACGATGGCACCGTCCGGCTGTGGCGGCTCGCCGCGGTCGACGCGTTCCGCCGCAACGGCGTCGTCGAGTACGCCTGCCACGAGGCCCAGGGCGGGCTCGACCAGTCGGCGTGGAGCTTTCACATTCCCGGCCTGCCCTACCAGGACACCTGCGCCGGGTGACCGCCGACGGCACCGGCGGCACCGGCGGCTACGACGGCAACGACGGCAACGACGGCAACGTCCAGGTGTCGAGGCGTTCGGCGATGTTGTTCGTGCCCTGGCGCCGCCCGGCGATCCGCCGGGCGTCCGTGAGGAACCGGTGGGTCCGCGTGACCATCACGGCGTTCGGCCGGTGCTCGGAGATGTCCAGTGCCTCGGTGACGAGCGCTTCGGCCTCGTCGACGTGGTGGCGGTGCAGGGCCGCTGTAGCCGCGGCGATCCTCGCCATCGACCGCAGGCCGGTCGCCCCGGCGACGTCGAGATGGTGCACCGAGGCGTCGGTATAGACCGAGGCCGCGTCCGGTTGGCCGAGTTCGACGTACGCCGCCGCAGACAGTTCAGCGAGCGTCAGCATATGCAGGGTGTCGATCGAGAACCCGGGGTTGCCCGACTGCGCGCGGCTCAGCGTCCCCTGGATGCGCCAGGCACGGTTGATCGCTTCGTGCACGCCCGCCCGTTCACCGAGCGCGCCCAGGGTACGGGCCTCTATCGCCGCGGCGCGGCTGGCGGCCGGCGAGCCCGCACCGACGTGGGACGTGGCGGCGCGGGCCAGCGCGAGGGCGGAGGCCAGGCGGCCGGACTTGCGGGCCAGGGAGCTCTGCCACAGCCGAACCCAGCACTGCAGTGCCCGGTCCCGCGCCTCCTCGGCGTGGCCGAACGCCTCGGCGAACGCGGCCGTCGCCCCGGGGATGTCACCGAGGTCGTGGCGGGTGGTGGCCCACAGGGCGGCCAGGCGGCCGGCGGCACGGTGCAGGCGGGCGTCGACGGCGGTCGGGTGCCCGCCCTCGGCGAGCAGGGAGCGGACGGCCGGCAGATGCCGGCGTAGGTACACGCTCGTCGCGCCGATCGGGGTCCGCTCGTACGCCCCGGTGATCTGCTGGATGCGGACGTCGATGTGGTTCAGGACGTCCTCGGACGCGATCACTCGCGGGGTCACTCGCCCGCTCCGGACCATGAACAGCCCGGGTGGCAGGGATGCCCCCGCCGCCAGCCGGAGGAACCGCCGTCGATCGGACTCGTCGCCCATGCCGCACCTGCGCTTCGGGATGTCGCCCGCCTCCCATGACCATGATCCGTCCATGGGCAGTCGAGAAACGGGTCATCGTCCATGGTCACGCCCCGTCTGCCATGGTCATGCCCCGTCTGCCGGCCCGACTGCACACTCGCTGGACGCTAGCCGGGGCGGCTGCCCGCCGGAAGCGGAAACACCCAGCACAACGTGGTCTCCCACGGCCCGCGGCCCGCCGCAGCCTACGGCCCACAGCGGCACCGGTCGACCCGGCACAGGTCACTCGCCGTGACTTCTGCACCGGCGGAGCCTCAGGGCGGTCGTGGCAGCCGCCCGCCGCCTGCCTGGTCGGCCTGGTCGGCCTGGTCGTCGGATTCAATGATCTCGGTGTAGGCATCCACGCGACGGTTGGGGAGCGTCGTCGGCAGTTCCAGGTGGACGGCGCCCGCCGGCAGCACGCCGACCCCGCCGGCCCGCTCCATCACCCGCAGCTGGGCCACCACGTCCTCGCCGCGGTGGTCGGGGGGCAGTCTGGGCCAGAATTCGAACCCGCCCGCCATGACCAGTTCATGCCGGTCGTACAGGACGCAGCCCCCGATCCAAGCCACCCGGTAGGCGAGCCAGCCACCCGCCGGCAGCCGGCCGCGACGGGCGAGGCCGGCGGTGATGTGGGTGAGGTTCGCCGCGTTGTGCAACCGCCAGCGTTCCCAGCCGGGAGTGCCCTTGCGCACCCGCTCCGGCCGGACGTCCGCGGCGTCGGTGACGGTCTCGAAGGGTTTCTGCTCGTGCGGCCGCACGTCCGTGACGTGGCTCAGCCCCTGCGGTGGGGTGCCGACGAAGCCGCAGCGCAGGGTGCGGATGGCGGCGAGCAGCCGGTCCACGAGGGCCGGCTCGCAGAGCACATCGTCGTCGAGGTAGAGCACATATCGGCCGCGGGACGCGTCGAGCAGGAACTGGCGCTGCTCCGCCATGCCCCGCCACGTCCGCCCCCGGTGCACCTCGACGGCGCTGCCCCGCGCTCGTAGCAGCCGCAGCACCCCCTGGACCTCGGGGGTGTCGCACGCTGCCGGTCCCGGTGTCTGGTCCGAGATGACGACGCGGAATCCGGTTGCGGTCTGCGCTGCCAGGCCGGCGAGCGTCACGGCCAGCGCCGCGGGCCGCCCGCGGGTGGGTATCAGGACGTCCAGATCGCCCGGCGCCCCAGCCGACGCCGACGTCATTACCACACCGCCCCCCGGTCAGTCGTCGTCGGGATCATCGTCGCAGTCGAGCCGGTCCCAGTACTCCATAGAAAACCAGCGGTTCGAAGGAACCGTCTGGGAGATGACCGAGCTCGGCACGTTCACCGTCCACAATCCACCTGCGCTCGACAGCCCGGAACTCGACGCTGCGCTACGGTCCGCCGTGAGACTCTTCGTCCGCGGCTACAAGTAGGGAGGCCGGGCCGACGCCCGGTGAACGGGTCATGGCATCCTGACCGGACTGACGTAGTTCGATCGTGCTCTGGTTAGCCGAGGAGACCTGCCACGATCATGCTCGCTGTGATCCGTCATCGACGCCGCGGCCTCTTCATGTTGCGGTCAACAAGATCACCGAGACTCTCGCCAGGTCTTGGCAATTTCTCGCCGCACGGCCTTCGTCACTCGTCGGCCTCCAGCCAGCTCGACGAGATCATCGACATCGCTCTCGCGTCGAAGCGGCTCGGGTACTCCTCACCGTCGATCATGGGTGCCCTGTACGCCCACCCGCTGCGCTCCGCGGGCCAGCGTACGGCCGAGACGGTGGCGACCGCGGTGCCTCGCACGACGCGGCGTCCGCACCATGTCCTCACCGAGACGGGAGAAGCGTCGAGAGAGATCGGGGCCCATAGCGTTAAGCCTGGTCAGAAGGCTGTACGAGGCGGGAAGGCCACGAAGATCGTTGCGGAGGATGCGAGATTCGAACTCGCGAGGGGTTGCCCCCAACACGCTTTCCAAGCGTGCGCCCTAGGCCACTAGGCGAATCCTCCGTGGATGAGACTATCTGATCGTTGCGGGGTCAGGCACCGGGCCTGCCGCCGCGCCGCCCGGCAAACCTCGGGATTCATGATCGTCCAGCACGAGCTAGACTGCACAGCAGACCCCTCGTGCGGCGTTACCCTCGTGAACCCCCCCAGGGCCGGAAGGCAGCAAGGGTAAGCGGGCTCTGGCGGGTGTGCGGGGGGTCCTCTCGTTTCGCCGATCGTCTCGTCGAGCACGCGGAGCAGGCCAGTGAGCACAGCGTTGTACAACCGGTACCGTCCCGCGACGTTCGCCCAGGTCGTCGGCCAGGAGCACGTGACCGACGCGCTGCGCAAGGCCCTGCGCACCGGCCGCCTGCACCACGCCTATCTCTTCAGCGGCCCCCGGGGTTGCGGCAAGACCTCCTCCGCCCGGATCCTCGCCGCCTCGCTGAACTGCATCCAGGGCCCGACCCCTGAACCCTGCGGGGTGTGCGACGAGTGCGTGGGCATCCGGACGGGCGCCTCAATGGACGTCACGGAGATCGACGCCGCGTCGCACGGTCTCGTCGACGACGCCCGCGATCTGCGCGAGCGGGCGTTCTTCGCCCCCGCGTCGGCCCGGTTCAAGGTCTTCGTGGTGGACGAGGCGCACATGGTGACCGCGGCAGCGTTCAACGCGCTGCTGAAGGTCGTCGAGGAGCCCCCGCCGTACCTCAAGTTCGTCTTCGCCACCACCGAACCGGACAAGGTCATCCCAACCATCCGGTCCCGGACGCACCACTATGCCTTCCGGCTGGTTCCGCCGGGCGTGCTGCGCGAACATCTGGCGTCGGTCTGCGCCCGGGAGGGGGTCGCCGTCGATCCGGCCGTGTTGCCGCTGATCGTGCGGGCGGGCGCCGGATCGGTCCGCGACTCGCTGTCCGTTCTCGACCAGCTGCTGGCCGGCGCGGACGACGACGGCCTGCGCTACGACCGGGCGGTGGCGCTGCTCGGCATGACCGACGGCGTCCTGCTGGACGAGACCGTCGACGCGCTGGCCGACCGCGACGGCGCGGCCCTGTTCACCGTGGTCGACAAGGTCGTCTCCGCCGGTCACGACCCGCGCCGGTTCGCGACCGATCTCCTCGACCGGTTCCGCGACCTGATCGTGATGGCGGCCGTTCCGGACGCGGACGCCCGCGGCCTGCTGGAATCCTTCTCCCCCGACCAGATCGACCGGATGCGGGCGCAGACCACCCGGATGGGCCCCGCCGAGCTGTCCCGGACGGCGGACGTCCTACACAACGGCCTGGTCGAGATGCGGGGGACGGCGAGCCCACGGCTGATACTGGAACTGATCCTGGCCCGTGCGTTGCTGCCCACGGCGTCGACCGACCCGGCCGCGCTGCTCACCCGGTTGGAGCGGCTGGAACGGCGGGCCGTGCTCGGCGGGGAAGAACCGGAGCCGGGCCCCCCGTCCCCGCTGCCGGCCGGCCGGGCTCCCGCGCCGGTCCACCCGCCCGCCGCGGACCCGGAGCCCATGCCGCTGGCAATCCGGGCACCCGCTCGGAGCGGACCGGTGTCTCGACCGGCGGCGGGCCCCCAGCCTGGTTCGCCGGGTCCCGCGTTCACGTCGGGTGATCGCCCCTCGGGCCCGGCAGGTGTTCCGGGCATGGCAGGCACTCCGGGGACCTGGCGGATCGACGCCGCCGGTCTGCGGATGCTGTGGGATGAGGTTCTCGTGCTCGCCGGCCGCCGCAGCCGGAAGACGCATGCGATCCTGAAGGATCACGCGACCGTTGCCGACGTTCGAGGCGACGAGGTCGTGCTGGCCTTCGCCACCCCGACGATGGGCCGGATGTTCGGGCAGGGGAACAACGCCGAGCTGTTCTGTGCCGTGCTGGCTGAAAGACTCGGCGGGACCTGGCGGGTC
>NZ_CDWWEW010000062.1:12461-17818 GCF_977966315.1 Frankia sp. CeRuru1 | reverse complement strand
GCGTGTGCGGGCGCGGTGGCACCCTGTCCGTAGCCCCGTGATCGGGGTGGGGGAAGGACTCCCGGAGAGCTGCCGCCGCGGGCTGGTGCGGTTTGTAGCGGAGGTCAAGGCAGCCCGGCCGGCCGCAGTGGCCGTGCGCTGCGGTGGCTGCGCGTCCGGCGCCGGTCACCACGCCTGGAACGTCACCACGCCTGGAACAATGAGACATCGGTGGAGGAGGACATAAACGTGAGCAACCATGAGGTGCCGTCGCTGAGCAGGCAGGTCGAGGCCGCCGTCGCCGGTGCGATCGACCGGGCGCTGCCGGAACTCGCCGGCGCCGACCCGGTTGTCCGCGGCTCCGACCACGCGGACTTCCAGGCCAACGCGGCGCTCGCGCTCGCCCGGCGGGCCCGCCGCCGCCCCGGGGAGCTGGCGGCTGCGGTCGCTGATGCCGTGCGCGCCGATGCCGTGCGCGCCGATGCCGTGCGCGCCGACGGCGCCGGTCTGGTGGCCGACGTCACCGTCTCCGGGCCTGGCTTCCTGAACATCACCCTCGCCGATGACGCGCTGTGGCGGCAGGTCACCGCCCGCCTTGCCGCCGGGCGGCTCGGCGTCGGCGCGGCCGAGCGGGGCCGTCGTACGATCATCGACTACTCCGGGCCGAACATCGCCAAGGAGATGCACGTCGGCCACCTGCGCACCACGATCATCGGGGACTGCCTGGCCCGGGTGCTCGGCTTCCTCGGCGCGGATGTCATCCGCCAGAACCATCTCGGGGACTGGGGCACCCAGTTCGGCATGCTCATCCAGTACCTCGACGAGCATCCCGCGGCGTCCTGGCACCACGACGACCTCGCCGCCGGCGCCTCCACGGTCTCGGCACTCGATACCCTCTACCGGGCCGCCCGGAGCACCTTCGACGCCAACCCCGCCTTCGCCGACCGGGCCCGGCGCCGGGTCGTCGCGTTGCAGGCCGGCGACGCGGCGACCGTCAGCCAGTGGCGGGACATCGTCGCCGAGTCCGAGTTCGCCTTCGGGGAGATCTATCGCCGCCTCGGCGTGCTGCTCACCAGTGAGGACTCGGTGGGCGAGTCCTTCTACAACCCCTGGCTTCCCGATGTCGTCGATGAACTCGTGCGCGCGGGTATCGCGGCCGGCAGCGACGGGGCCCTGTGCGTGTTCTCCGCCGAGGTGACCGGACCGGACGGGGAGCCCGTGCCGCTCATGGTCCGCAAGAACGACGGCGGCTACGGCTACGACATCACGGACCTCGCGACGATCCGCTACCGCATCCGCGATCTCAAGGCCGACCGGCTGCTCTACGTCGTCGACGCCCGCCAGGCCCTGCACTTCCGGCTCGTTTTCGAGGCCGCCCGCCGCGCCGGCTGGCTGTCCGACGACGTCGAGGCTACCCACGTCTCCTACGGCACCGTCCTCGGCCCCGACGGCAGGCCGTTCAAGACCCGCTCCGGCGAGACCGTCAAGCTCATGGACCTGCTCGACACCGCCGTGGAACGGGCCCGCACCATCGTCGCCGAGAAGGCCCCCGGCCTCGACCCGGCCGAGCTCGACCTGATCGCCGAGCAGGCCGGTATCGGCGCCGTTAAATACGCCGACCTGTCCACCTCCCGGACCAAGGACTACACCTTCGACGTCGAACGGATGGTGTCGTTCACCGGGAACACCGGCGTGTACCTGCAGTACGCCCACACCCGGATCCAGTCGATCCTCCGCAAGGCCGGCGACACCCCGGACACTCGGGACGTCCCGGACGTCCCGGATGTCCCGGGCGCTTCGGATACCCTGGTCGAGGTGGACCCCACCCTGACGCCGCATCCCGCCGAACGGGCGCTCGTCCTCACCCTCGACGCCTTCGGTGACACGCTCGTCGACGTCAGCCGCGCCCTCGAACCCCACCGGCTCTGCGGCTATCTCTACGATCTCGCCAAGGCCTACACTGACTTCTACGAGGCCTGCCCGGTGCTGTCCGCTCCGGGCTCCCTGCGCGCCAACCGCATCGCCCTGTGCCGGCTCACCGCCCGCACCCTGCGCCAAGGGCTCGACCTGCTCGGCATTGCCGCGCCTGACCGAATGTAGGCCCGGCCGGCGGGTCCAGGTTAAGCTGGTATCCACGCGGATGTGCATGGTGTGCCGGGAAGTCTGGTCGGCGATGTCCGATTCGACCCCTGATGCTGGGAGACCGCCTTGGGCCCGCCGCCACCTCGCAGTCCATGGTTTCACCGCAGTTTCTGGTTTCACCGGGACTCCCGGTTTCGCCGTGGTTTCCGGCTTTTCGGCCGTGGTTCGCGGGCGGAGACTCAGCGGGTCGCCGCCATCCTGCGCGGTGAGACGATCGGCGGGGCGCTCCTGCTCGCCGCCGCCGTGCTCGCGCTCGCACTCGCCAACTCGCCCTGGTCCGACGCCTACCGATCGCTGCTGGCCGTCCGGGTTGGTCCCGCCGCCCTCCACCTTGATCTGACGCTGGCGGAGTGGACCGCCGACGGACTGTTGGCGATCTTCTTTTTCGTCGCCGGGCTGGAACTCAAACGGGAGTTCGTCGCCGGTGACCTGCGTGATCCGCGCCGCGCCGCGGTCCCGGTGCTCGCCGCCTTCGGCGGTGTCGTCGTCCCGGCCGTCCTGTACACGTTGGTGAACCTGGGCAGCGGCGCGCTGCGGGGCTGGGCCATCCCGACGGCGACCGACATCGCCTTCGCGCTGTCGGTACTGGCGGTCATCGGCCGACACCTACCGATCGCGTTGCGGACCTTCCTGCTCACGCTCGCGGTGGTCGACGATCTGGTGGCCATCGTCATTATCGCCGTCGCCTACACCGAACGGCTGTCGGTCGCGCCCCTGGTCGGCGCGCTCGTGCCGTTGGCGGCGTTCACCGTGCTGGTGCAGCGGCGGGTGCGGTCGTGGTGGCTGCTGCTGCCGCCGGCGCTGGCGACCTGGGCGCTGGTGCACGCCTCCGGCGTGCACCCCACCGTCGCCGGGGTGCTGTTGGGCTTTGCGGTGCCGGTGCTGCGCAGCGAGCGGGCCCGTGCTCCCGAGATGGACCGAGGCCTAGCCGAGCACTTCGAACACCGCTGGCGTCCGATTTCGGCCGGTATCGCCGTGCCGATGTTCGCCTTCGGCTCTGCCGGGGTGACGGTGGGCGGTCTCGACGGTCTAGCCGAGGCGTTGAGTGACCGGGCGGCCGTGGGCGTGATCCTCGGCCTGGTCGTCGGCAAGACGGTCGGGATCCTCGCCGCGACCTGGCTGGTGGCGCGCTTCACGGGGGCGAGCCTGGACGCTGGGCTGGCCTGGCTCGATGTGGTGGGCCTGGCGATCCTGAGCGGCATCGGGTTCACCGTCTCCCTGCTCATCGGGGAGCTGGCGTTCGGGAGCGATTCCCCCCGTAGCGATCACGTCAGGATCGCCGTGCTGGCCGGCTCCCTGATCGCCGCTCTGTTGGCGGCCGTGCTGCTGCGCCTGCGTAACCAGGCTTACGCTCAGCTGGAGCGGACCGAGACCGCCGACCTAGACCGGAACGGGATCCCGGATGGCTACGAGGGAGTGGAAAAGAACGGCTACGGGAAGGTGGACGAGGCGGCGACCGACCGTGTCGACTGACGACACGACTGGCACGTTCACGCCGACCCGCAGGCCGAAGGAAGTCCCGTCCCCGGTTGCGGCCTCGACGAGGAGGTTGCCCGAGGTGAATCGAGACAGCCAGCACACCTCCATCTCCAGCCGGTCGTGGGCCATTGACAGCAGGCGCCGGATCTCCCCGTCCGCTTCGGACCCCGGGATCGTGAGGAGAGCCCCCGCCCCGGATCAGCCCGGATGCGTGCCGACGGTGTCGCGGAGCTCGGCGCCGAGGCGGCCGTCCGAAACCCGGGCACAGTGGGCGCAGCAGAAGAACCGCCCGGATACCTCGACGCCGTGCCCGATAATGCGACAGTCGCAATGTTCGCAGCGAGGGGCGAGTTTTGCCACAGCGCATTCAAAGCAGTCAAAGGTGTATTTCTCGCCACTCACGACCTGCACCTCGAACGACATCCAGTAGTCGTTACCGCAGGTGTCACATCTGGCCATCGTCTCGCCCCCTCTCGCCGGTCCCGACGTTAGACCGGATGGGCACTGATCGCATCTTCCGCCATCGGTATGTTCATCATGTCGATCGATGGTAATGGCGGGCCGATCACCCGGTATCTGCCCAGGTCGTCAGGGCCGGGCGGCATGCCTCATCGAAAAACTGCGACCGGAGCGGGGCGACAGGAGCGGGATGGATCTTCAGTTGGCGGGCAAGGTAGTGCTGGTGACCGGCGGCTCGAACGGGCTGGGAGCCGCCCTGGTGCGGACGCTGGCCGCCGAGGGGGCGCGGGTGGCCTTCTGCGGGCGCGACGAGACGCGGCTGCGGAAGGTTGCCGAGCAGGCGCAGGCTGGCGGTGGCGAGGTTCTCGCCGTACCCGCCGATGTGACCAGCACCACCGACCTTGAACGTTTCGTCGCCACCGCCGTCGACCGGTGGAACGCCGTGGACGCCCTGGTGAACAACGCCGGCGCCAGCGCGGCCGGTACGTTCGAGAAGCAGGCCGACGAGGTCTGGAACGCCGATCTGGAGCTGAAGCTGCACGCGGCGATCCGGGCCTCCCGGCTGGTGTTGCCGTACCTGCGGCGCGCGGGCGGTGGCGGCATCGTGAACTCACTGTCCGTGGCGGCCAGAGCCCCTGGCGCCGGCTCCACCCCGACCTCCGTCACCCGGGCCGCGGGCCTCGCGCTCACCAAGGCCCTGTCCAAGGAGCTCGGCCCGGACCGGATCCGGGTCAACGCGGTGCTGATCGGCCTGGTGGAGAGCGGGCAGTGGGATCGGGCGGCGGCCCGGGAGAACATCACGGGCGACGAGCTGTACGAACGGATGGGGCGGACCTCCGGAATCCCGCTCGGTCGGGTGGGCCGGGCCCAGGAGTTCGCCGATCTGGTCGCGTTCCTGCTCTCCGCGCGGGCCGCCTACATCACGGGTGCGGCGATCAACCTCGACGGCGGCCTCAGCCCGGTCGCCTGACGGCAGACGGCCGGCCGATCAACCGGCGCGCGGGGTCTGCCGTCAGGCCGCCGCAGGTAGCCCTGGTGAGCAACCCGCCCCGCCGCGGGCCGGACCTTCGTAGGCTGGCGGGGTGACCGATCGCCTGTACTTCCGTCAGCTGTTGTCCGGCCGTGACTTCGCCGTCGGCGATCCGGTCGGTACCCAGATGGTCAACTTCGTCTACCTCGTGGGCGACTGCGAGACCGGCGAGGCCCTGATCGTCGATCCCGCCTACAAGGTCGACGACCTGCTCAACCTGCTGGCCGCCGACGGTATGCGGCTCACCGGCGCGCTCGTCACCCACTAC